>JAICSL010000372.1 GCA_025936955.1 Nitrososphaeraceae archaeon | reverse complement strand
CATAACACGCCCAATTCTTACCTGTCCACCCTTTTACTGTAGGCCTAGCATTGATAACCGTAATTTTCGAGCTTGTTTTTGCATAGCTCCACATTAGATGTTCGGTCATATCAGTTGAGGAATCATTAACTGCGATGATCTCATAATTTTGATAATCCTGATTTATCAAGCTCTCGAGGCATTTTGAGATATATTTTTCTTCATTACGTGCTGGAAGAATTATGCTAACTTTTGGAAATCTATGAAATCTCTTCCCGCTATCTCGTGATTTTATGCTGGGAGCGCGTTTAAATGTCTTCATTGTATACGCTAATAAATATAGCCATGTTCCGAATATGCCGAGCATTATTATGATTAGCACTCCATTGATTATTAACGCTAAATTATCCATACTTTATGACGATTAATTACTTAGAATACAGATATGGGGTTTATAGACATTTGCAATACAATACTTATGGAGTCGAGTCTGGCTTTCACATATAGATATCATAAATTTATTTTTTAGATCGAGTTTCCACAGATTCAAATAATTATTCTTATAGATTAAAAATTATTAAATGATATTCTATTGCAAGTTTTAGCTATTTGATCTTATAATGATTGCCTAGAACATTACTTAATATAAATAATCTAAATCATGAATTCATATTTTAGACAAGAAAGCATTAAAATAGAATTTATACAATTCATAGGCGATGAACAAAATGATAACTATGGCAGTAGTATTGGGACTGACTTTTGGGCTCCTTATAGCATCCTTAGGTTCAGGAACAGCAGTACTCGCACAAAATAAAACGATGGTGGAAAATAAGACAATGAGTTCTCCAAATGCAACAGCTTCTGTATCAAACAAGACTAGCACAAATGGGACTGGTACCAGTATGATGAACAATATGGCAAACACCGAAAATGCATCAAATACAAAAAGCGCAGCACAAGGATTATCTAGCAACAGTACAAGTAATCCCAATCTGACAAGTACGGCACCTATGACCAACAAGACAACTTCAACAACAACTACTCCGTCTGGTACTACGAACACGACCTCAACTACTACAGCAAGTAATGCATCAGCAAACTCCGCAGGAGCTAACCAAACTTCTAATAGTAGCTCCAAAAATCCGCTAGCCAATATCCCAGTAATAGGAAAATTATTTGGCGGCAAATAAGAGCAATACGATAAGTTTTTGCTGCATAGTCACGTAGGAACTAAATACATCCTCTTATTTTTTATTTGGGATTTAAATTAAGCGACTCTACAACAATAGAATATATCTGTATGATCGAATTCAATATAACATATTTCTCAAACATCCTTTTAGATATGTCCAAGGAAGAGTAAATAGAACATAGTTGACAATATTTCACATTTGCTTTTCATTGAAAATATTACCAATTCAAGATCCAAATTTATTCAATTCTTTTTGTTTTTTTATATCTTCGAGAATAATTTCATACTCTCTATCGAGCAGTTTAGTATCCAATTTAATATTTTCAATTCTTGCAAAAGCTTTGACAATACTTTTCGCGGCTAACGGTTGTGAAATAGTTGAGTCCGAGATTTCTCCGAATAACCCGAGCGCATCAACATTTCTTTCTGCAGCCAATCCCAGAATCAATCCATTAAACCAACTTATGCTATTTATCTCATTTCCAATAGTGTCAATGTCTGCTTTTGCTAATATCTTCTTTAAATCAGTATTATTTACAACGCCTCGTACCTTAGGCGCTCCCGCAAGATCATCTGAGAGATAACCTCCTGCACTATACAAACGTTTGATTTTTCCGATGGATTTAACATAATCTAGAAATTTATTGCATAATCTGTAGAGTTCAGCGGATTCTTGAGGTTGTGAATCCCCAGTAAAGATTAGCAACTTATGGTGCTTGTTATAATATATTCTGTAAGTATCCGTTACAGTTTTAACAACCCCATCGGCATACGATACCCATGGCTTTTCGTTAGAT
>JAICSL010000207.1 GCA_025936955.1 Nitrososphaeraceae archaeon | reverse complement strand
GTATCCATTTTCTGGGTCGTAATCAACTTCAAGAATTTTGATTTTCTGATTGGTAGTATTATTTGCTACCCAATCAGTTTCACATAAAACATCCTTATGAGCATATTCGGTATTAGACACACTAATGTAATTTTAACCAACTCCTTAAATATCTTTCAATTGTATGGTTTTCGCCAATAATATCATATTTTTAAAATAATGCCGTGTGTATTTAATGCAATAAATAAGTGACTTTAATATAAATAATATTTTGTAGATGATATCTAGGGCTGTACTCAGATCATTCGAATATAAAAAAATTCGACTCATCAATAAACAAAGCAACTAACGTTCACCAATCAAAATGCTTTAATATAAACATGGAAACTCATGTTTAGGTTAATGTCGGGGGCCGGTAGTTTAGCCTGGTAGAATACCTGCCTTGCATGTCAAAAAATATCACGTGACAGAGGAAACGTAGGTGGTCGTGGGTTCGAATCCCGCCCGGTCCATTATATTATCAATAAGTAAAAAATAGAATCACCCAATATCAAAAAAGGGAGGAAATAAATGCTTGGTTAACCAAGTAATCGTTTCCAAGATTATACCCGAGTATTTATATTCATTCGATTTGTCATAGTGTGCAGGAATTTGATTTATAGATATCTTTCATAATAAGTAGAGAACTTTAGTTCTGCGAATCACAGGATCTAGATTAATATGAATATGTATAAGGAAAAAATATTTTATATAATTACAAAATACTCGAACTAAGATTAAATAGCGACACTTCTCTGTATATCCAAATATAATTTAGACCTAATTAATAATCAGAATACCGATACATTCGTCATCTGTCTCTTATTATTACGAAATGTATCTATCATCTAAGCATTCAAAATTAACACTAATACATACAACAAACACCCATCAAGACAGAACCTTTAATTAAAGGAAATTGCACGATGTTTTGAGGCAGTGAGTGTAATTGGGTGATCTACGGAAAGACTATGTTCTTGACAAATTTGTCATTGTACCTATGGGCATAGGAGATCAACACAACAAATTTGCTGATGACAAATGTCCTTATTGTCCGGGTAACGAAGCGATGACAGAGCCCGCCTTGCTCGCGTTAGTAGCAAAAGATGGAATGCTTCAACGCTTATCGGATAGCGAGGAAAACATAATAGAAGACTGGTGTGTTAGGGTATTTCAAAGCAGTAACCCTGCAGTCACGACTGCTTCCTCAATTAGCTACACGGATAAGCCTCTGTACAGCGAACCAGCATATGGATATCATCAAGTAGTGGTGGCTTCACCCGAGCATAACCAAAGGCTATCGAAGATCTCGGTAGATCAGTGGGCAAATATATTGCTAGTGATACAAGATAGACTAAGATGGCTTTACGCCCAGAAGAGTGTAACATATGTTTCTATTTATGTGAACAGCGGACAAATAGCAGGTACTTCCATGATACATCCTCATTTAAATATTGTAACCTTTTCTGCGATCCCTCCAACAATCGAATTAGAAGCTGAGGCCTCTCATAGATATATGAATGAAAACGGCAATTGTTCTGCATGTAGTATAATATCAGTAGAGTACAGCGGGCCGAGACAGATTTTAGACACTGATAGCTTTCTTGCATTCTCTCCATGGGCACCCACATATTCATATGAATTTTGGATATATCCAAAACGACATACAACTGCTTTTTCCAAAATTACTCAGAAAGAGATCAGTGATTTGGCTTTAATTCTTCGAGCTACACTAGGCGGTATGTCAAAAGCACTTAAAGATGCATCCTTTAATTTGGTCTTTCATTTATCTCCAGAAAAGAAGAATAGTCGCCAAATTCATTGGCATATTGAAATTTATCCCCAATTGAACACATGGTCTGGCTTAGAACGAGGATTCGGAGTTTACGTTAATATCATAAGGCCAGAAAAATCAGCAGAAATATTAGGTTCGGCGTGTAGAAAGGAACTCGCAGAACTAGTAGGTATTACTTAATTCACAGGGTTTATTTAATAACAGTAGATTCAAATATTCTTACATGACAAAGCTAGAAACTTGGATCGCTATAGGCTCTCTTGTTATGGGAATTATGTTTGTAGTGTTAATGCTATCCTTCTACTCATTTCTGATAGGCCCAAAAGGAAAAGGACCAGAGATATATACGGATGTGGGGGGAGTTTTGATCCAAATTATTTCAATTTCAGGGATTCCAAGTGTAATTCTTACAGGCATAGTTTTTGGAATCACAAAATCATCTAGAGCAATGTATGCCGGCGTTATTGTGAGTGTAACAGGAGTAATACTAATTGTAGGGATGACTATCGTTATAAGAGAAATTCCAAAAATAACCATTCAATATTTAACTGCGGGCATAGATAGTCTACCGTATATTTTTGTTATAGCGGGGACAGCTGTTACTTGCCTTGGATGCTACATAATTATTAAACCGAATAGACCTAAACATAGGGTTAAAGGTGAATTCATTGAGTAATACGAATAATCAAGCGATAGAAATCAATGTTTCACGAAACATTTTACCACTTACAATTTCCAGAGAGTTAATGAGCAAGACATTTGAAACCGCCAGATCACAAAACAGCCCAATTTTATCAATAGTCATCGGAACTAAGCCAGACTTTTACAAACAGGCACCTGTAGTTATGGAAGCAATTAAGGAAAAGCTTCCCATCTTTATAATCGATACAGGCCAACATTTCGATGATACATTGGGTTTCGGTATCAAAGAATTTGAATTACAGGACTCTATTGGATGTAACCTGCAGATCCGTGGTGACTTAATGGAAAAAGCAAGTGATCTTATAATTAAATTTGGTTCATTTGGTCGATATTGCCAAAAACACTTCGGTAACAATTCACAGATACTTCCATTAGTTCACGGTGATACATTGGTTGCTGGAATTGCTCCTATTGCATGGGTATTCGGAATTGGTCAAAAAGTAGCGCAGAATGAAGCCGGATTAAGATCTATGAGTCCGGAATCGATGAAATATATAAAAATTTCAGAAGTACCAACAAGAATTGGTGTTGAAAAATTCATCAATGCTCAATTTTATGGCAAATGGTTTTTGGCAAGAGAAGAACCATTTCCAGAACAAATTGATACCTGGGTCTGTTCAGCTGGCACACAGTACTTCTTTGCTCCAACAAAATTAAATAAAGACAATCTTATCAGAGAAGGTTATCCGGAAGAATTTATTCATATAGTAGGCAATTCTGTTGTCGACGCAATACATTTCAAAAGGCAACAAAAATCATCTAGGAGTATATTTGATATTTATCCAAAACTAGAAAATGGGGAATGGATAAGGATGGATATTCATAGGCGAGAAAATCTTACTCCTCATAGATTCAATACCATCATTGATGGTCTGGTAAATCTAATAGAAAATACAGAACATAAAGTGGTCCTTGTAATGTTAAATGCTACTGCATCTGCATTGAAGTTGTACAATTTAGATAAAAAACTATTGATTCTTGCTGAAAACTATCCAGATAAGTTTATAATTACGCCTTTATGGAGGGAGTACGCTCATGTTATAGAATTTTTAGATAGTGGTCATTGTTGGGCTGAAATGACCGATTCAGGATCTATGCAAGAAGAATTACTTTACTTTCCTAATGTATTATCATTAACGATTAGACTAAATACAGATAGACCTGAGACTATATTTGATGCAAAAAGTAACTTGTTGATTCCTCCGATAAACTCACAATGGATCACACTGCTTATCAATGAAGTTTTTAATAGAAGAGAGGGACTCGGAATGCAATTAACAAACAAGAAACAAATTTATGGGCGGCCAGGACAAGTTTCTAAATCTATTGTAGAAATAATTAAAAAGGAATTCCAAAATGGCGAGACTAATTTCTTTCCTTGGTTGCATCAAAGGTTTAATCTTTGGAAGGAAAAACAAGGACTGGATTATATGTAAATTTCAAGAAATAAAATATTCTTGGTCAGTGATATATAATACTATATAAGATAATATAATATATTTAACAGGGATGTCACAATGATTTTCACGAAAAATTTAACGTTTTATATCCTTTTAACATCTGGAATCATCTTTATAATTGTTGGAATTGCCTCGGTTATATATAATAACATTCCT
>JAICSL010000193.1 GCA_025936955.1 Nitrososphaeraceae archaeon | reverse complement strand
TTGATACCATACAGCTATGCAGACAAGCAGGAGATCAGAACTGTGTATTATCTGCTAATAACTTCAAGATATTAGCTGCTAATATAACTAAGGATGTATTTGGAAGTTGGATCTTAAATGGCCTAGTTCAAAATAATTCTACAGCACCACTCAATCAGATAAGAGCAGTATTACAGCTATACAATTCTACAGGAACCCTGGTTGGTTCAACACAGGGAATTATTTTACCACAGAATCTAAGTTCAACACAGAATGGCATATTCTATTTGCAAGTACATCCGACAGAGTTACTGGGAACTCCAAAATTCTATAGAATATCTTTTGACTATCAATAAGAATACTGACTGGCGACGACTTCCCTTTTTTATTATCTAGAATGCATCGTTGCAATACGTAGCTTTGAATGTACATTTCTAGAGCCAAATAATTTGTCATAATTTTTCTCTGAGATTCCAATTTTTCTATTTTGCTAAAGAAATTTTTAGTAGTAAATGTATGGTGGATCAGTAAGTAAAAGTAACCTATGGTTGATTGTTTTTTAATATTACTATTCCATCTAGCCATAGTCTGAGCGATTCTTTTATAGAACATAAATCATATCTTCAAAGTCCAAGGAGAATCCGAAATACAGATAATAATAATGAAGATGACAAAGAAGAAAGAAAAGAGCCTTCATATGAAGATGATGAAGATCAGTTAGAAGAAAAAGGCTTAATGTTAATGCTTTTGAAAAACAAGCATTAAGGAAGTGACTAGTGCGTCTTTGACTCTAATAAGAACAAGTGGATGATTTTTTTTAAATTCTTCATCGTTAGACGTATCCCAATAAACAGCCGAAGCATAATCTAAAACTGTATCGACAGTATTTGTCGTTATTCTTAAATCAAGAGGTTCTACCAGTTGCAATTTCTGTTCCCTGTTAATTAAATCATTATATAGTGTTCTCCTATTAAAGAACTCTGGATGTTCCTTGTCATTGAGTATGTACTCGGTTGTAACCACTGCAATTCCTCCTATTTTCAGTACTCTTTCCATTTCTTTTAGACTTCTTAAAGATCCTGAGTGATTTTCGCCGCCAAAATGCTCTATTGAGGAAAAGGAAAATGCTATGTCAAATGTATCTGAAGGAAATTCTAGATTGGTGCCATCCATTTTCAATACTGTTAATGCATCTTCTTTGTATGGAAAAGGTGCATATCTTTTTGGGTTCTCAGGGAAATCAGATGGAGCAAAGTTCCTCCAGTCATTCCCATCATAAAGATCTGTTGCATAAACATGACCTAGGTAATTTGCTAAATAAAACAGAACCTCTTCTCTGCCTGCTCCAATACCTATAGCTGTGCATTTTTTATTTAGCTTACCAAATCTACGCATAGCTATTATCCCTAAGGCCCATTCCCAGTCCTTTCTATGAATGAGTCCTGCTTTACGATTATTCACTATGTTACTTTTCATTTCCCAATTCTTCCTATGGATATAGTCATACAAACTCACTTTTTGCAATTCAGAAATTATCTCTTTTATTCCGTTGTTCTGCCAATCTTCAATGCAACATAATCTATTTAATTTTGGTTCATCAAGGGGATCTATGTAAAATGATGAATTTTGCTTCAAAGATGTTATAAATTCAGAGATTTCCTTCTCATTTTTTGTTTGCTCTGATCTTTCATTTAGTTCCCTAATCTTGATTCGTATGTTTTTTAAATTATTCCCCTGAAGCAAATACTTTATTATTGAAGGATGGTGTAATAGTAAAGTAATTTTGGATTTTAAACTCATTGATAAGCCCTGCCGTCAGAATACAATACACTTTTTTCTTATATGCTCAAAGTTAGTTATGAATTTTATTGATATAGCCATGCAACTATAAATCTTAACTCATTATATATCCTTATAATTTATCAGTTAATATTGGAGATAGGAGTTTCTTTTATCTTCTTGGAACAAACTATAGATTATAGATTAACATACAATCCATAGTTACTTATTCTGTTTAGATATCTTTAGCTAGAACGAAAATTCGATCACACTTATCAGCAACGCTAGCAATCAAAGAACAGATATAAAGCCAAAACTCACTTGTGAAAAAAAATGATCACGTGACATCAAGACATAAAGAGAGTTAGTTTAGAATATGCTAGCACAAATTACACGTTACTAAAACTAACAGAGAGTGCTGCTGTTATCATATTATATATCTGGATTATTCCACTATGTCCATCTATTAATTTATCAGAAATGATAAAACCGGTTCATAATTACTGTTTATGATCTAATAGGTCCAACATTAATTTTGTATTGATATGAATAAATGGTACCCATAATCTATTATTATGAATAATATTCCCTTGAAATCAAACCGCAGATCATTATTAAAGAATTATTCTTTGAAAATGTATTTGACGTGATAATAATCAAACTTGTTTCACGAATAACGTGACCAATTTATGGTAAATGATTATTCTTTGTTCTCGTGTTTGCATGTAGAGCCGAATCCTATTAAACGATAGGATCAAGCATATTATCTATATTACTTATTATTCTTTTTGTCAGTATCATTATTAATATGACATGAACCGTTATCATGTAGTCTTGAAAATCTACCATACATAAATCTCACAATTAGTTTTCCGCCAGGAAGGTAATTAATTATTGGTGATATTATTTTACCACCAGGTAATATTGCTATCAATTCAAGAACGGCCTCCGAACCACTCTTTGCTTCTCCTTTTGGGAATATAAGGTGAAATGACTTGTAACGAAGAGAAGCAGAGATATTATTAAGCAGGCCTTGTTGATCAGCCATAGTTAATGGGATAAAATCTATTTTCTCACGTTTGTCAAGATGATCAACTATATGCATGAATCTTGTGCATGGGCCACAATCTGCATCGTATGCCAAAATATACTTTGATAAAGGTGATTTAGATTGCATTTGAGTCTCCTGCCACTAGATAAAGAGTATTCTTAGTTACACAATTTGCAATTAACCTTTTTTTTATCCACCTACTGAAGATATAGGATAAATTCATATTATTATATAACCACACTTCATCATCCTGTCAGTTATTGATAAACCCTCGCTGAATAGACTATATGCCATTAGAACCCAAAATGATCAAGTTTTGGCCTCATGGATGCTATTTAAAATCCAATGGTGATAGTTCTATCTTTAGTATGAAGGATAATGGTACCGGTATAGATCCGGAGTTTTTACCGGCGCTACTTACAAAATTTACTACACTATCATATATTGGTACTGGATTAGGATTGTTCATATCCAAAAATATTATAGAAGCATATGGTAGTAGAATAGGGATTGAGACGAATGTTGATGCAAAAGGTGTCATATTCTATTTCAGCCTACATTGCCAAATCAATCACCCAGTCTAATTTATTATTATCATATTTGAGCGTCATATGAACCGACAAACTAATTTTTACATAAAGAATGAAGAATTATGATATATTTAGTGTCTTGTCTCAGTGATTTAAGAAACAGAATCCATGTTCTTACTGAGGAGTTTCTATGTACTTTAAAAGCTGGTGAGCACGATGTATTTCTTTACGAGTAGGAAAGTAATGCAAGATATTTGATTTGCTTTTGTGAATTTCGATCTTGAATATGATTGGGGAGTGGTATATGCGACGGTGACAGAATCATTGGAGCAAGTAAGAGGTGCAATGCAAAATATGGTATTGATATTGTAGGATGTGAAGCGTGCGGCAATCTTATAGTAGTAAAAGGTGAAGATTTGTATTAAAATCTGGAAAGTCCACATTTAGAAATTTGGAGGAATGAATTTAAATTAACTAGTCAAAATTTACAGCCAAAAACAGAGACTAAGAATTGCATTTGATCTGTCTTTATAGTTAGTAAGAGTATTGACAAAGCAATGGTTTGATTTAGAATATGGACAAATTCTAATATACTATATCAAACTATATGATATTTAGCAATGAAATCTGTAATCATAACAACAGCTTGTGTTTCTGTATTGGCAGCCGTTTTGATAATGAGTGGAACATCGACTTTCATCAACATACAAAAGGTCAATGCCCAGATGGGAACTAGTAACATGACTGGCGGAGGTAATATGACTGGAGGCGGAATGATGATGGGCAGCGGATCAAACATTACTGGTTCTATTAAAATGTCTAGTGTTATAGGAAATGCATTGTCTTCACAGATAAAAGTTGGTCTAAGTCAATCCGCTATGACAGCAGAACAAGCCGTAGGAAATAATTCTCATGCAGTGGCAGCACATTTTGGAGTGGAAAATGGGTATTTAATAATTACTGTATGGGTTATAGATGGTAGTTATAACATTCATAAAGTAATAGTGGATGCAGGAAACGGAAAAGTGTTATTTAATCAACCAGTATCACAAGGAGAATCAATGATGATGCATGGTATGATGATG
>JAICSL010000062.1 GCA_025936955.1 Nitrososphaeraceae archaeon | reverse complement strand
CGAGGGATATCAGATGTATTCGTTATATCGATACCATTTTCAGTTACACCAACCTTCAAAATGCAAATGCAGATAAAGGTTCCCGTACTGTTGGAAATATAGACAATAAATATGAGTATATCTGACCGTAGATATAGAAACGGAGCTTTTTCATCAAAATAACTCGAACAATTACAAATAACTCTACACAAAATGTTTCATTTGCAATGAGTCTATGTAGCACTATATGATAAAGATAATAATTTAATTACTATGGATAGTGGTTCATTATCCGTTTCTTCACTTACTGTTGTGGTGATATCTCTTTTACAATCCTATTTGGTATAAAAGATGTTGATCATATACTCTATTTCCTATGGTACACCACGTTAGCAATCATGATAACTTGAATTTCCTGTTTATGGATGTCTGGATTCGCATATTTGCCGTCTCACAGAATAGATTAACAGATTGGTAGCAGGTCTGTGACAGCAATTACCAATGAATATTATATACAACATTAATACTTATTAGTGGCATATCGATAGGAAATTTGTTGATCTTCCATTGTTTAAGAAAATTGTCCATCTATCAAAGACTAACTTTGCTATACTAATTTCTATAGCAATTGTTGCAATAGTACTCGCTGTTTCTTCATATCATTATTACACTTCTTCTTCTGCTAAAATAGCAGATATTGCTTCACATGAAATAAGGACAAATGCTCAAATTCAAGTACATGACTTTTCACAAATATTATCTAATAAATTTGAAGGCATAAGTAACCTTTTACAAACGCTTGCAGATTCACCAACTATACACAATAACGAATACAGAAGAGCATCTGCTGTTATCAATATTAGACAACAATATTCAAATCAACTCACAGATTTTTATATGTGGCTTGATAAAAATGGCAAGATCAACTGGTTGAGCAATATCAACCAAAGTTCATACCAAAAGTATAAGGGAACAGATCTGAGCTACAGGCCATATTTTTCTGTACCCAGAGACACTCGTTCAGCATATTACAGCGCTCTAATAGAATCAAATGACAAGGTTCCTAGGTTGTATGTGTCTTATCCAGTAATCAATATAACAGGAAACGGATCACCTGGGACATTTACTGGTGTTGTAGTTGCATCAATGAGAGCTACTACATTAGGAAGTGTGTTACAGCATCAATTAATTTCACAATTTAATAGTACAGTAGGGCTACTGGACAGAAAAGGCATAGTATTATATTCCAACACTCCATCGTTTATTGGTAAAGATGTTTTTGGAAAGGAGATACAATCTACGCTTTCATCCTTACTTCCTTCAAAAGACAGAGATTCGTTAAATAACCTAATAAGGAGTTCATTGCAGGGAAGTACAGGTTCAGGCGATATTTCTGCACAAGGAAAAACTATGACTATATCATATGAACCCGTGAACATTAATGGCAAGTACTTTTTAACATCTTATATCATTGCTCCACATAATCTTGCAAGCGATGTCGGTGAATTAATTAATCAACAGAGAAACTTTAGCATAATTATAGTTATTGTAATCGCAGCAGTTGCAATTGCTATTGCATTTTTGGTCTTATTATGGAATAAAAGACTGAAATCTATTGTAAATAAAAGAACTGCAGAACTAAAGACAGCAAATGAACAACTAAAAGTGCATGATAAAATGCAAAAGGACTTTATCAACATTGCTAGTCATGAAATAAAGACTCCAACCCAAGCTCTTCTTGGTTATTCTGAGTTATTACAAAGACATCCTGAAAAAAGAGTGGAAATATCTCAGGGAATATGTAGAAACGTTATGCGACTACAAAGACTTACCAACGATATACTTGATGTCACAAAAATTGAAAGTCAGAGATTAATATTAAATAAAGAACAATTCAATCTAACTGACTTGCTATATAGTGTTGTTGAAGATTTTAAAAATGAAATCCAAAATGAAGATAGGAATATCAAGTTATTATACGAGTCCAATGATAATTTGTTGTTAGAAGCAGATAAAGGAAAGATAACCCAGGTAATATCTAATCTATTAAGTAATGCTATTAAGTTTAGTAAAAGAAATCGTGGAAATATATCTATTGCCACTAAAGTACAACAAATGAAAAATAATAATAGTGAAAAGAAAGTACTTGTTAGTATCAAAGATGATGGAACAGGTATAGACCCAGCTATAATGCCCAGATTATTTACAAAATTCGCTACAAAATCAGAAAGAGGTATTGGACTAGGATTGTTCATATCAAAAAGTATCATAGAAGCACATGGTGGTAACATATGGGCTGAAAATAATAATTCTGACGAAGCAGGAAATGGGGCCACTTTTTACTTTATTTTGCCGCTATTGTCACAACGATAACACAAATTACCTGCCCTATCACTCAACTTGCTTTTTCCATCGTTTTGATAGAAAGGACTTTTTAATAACAAATCACTATCAACACAGGAATCAAACTTTCGTATATCTAATTGTACACGGCTGTAAATAAATAAGACTAATCTACCAACTAGATCTACAATTAACCTTTTTCTTACATTTTTGGCATACTGCTTCGCATCTAATCCATGAGGCAGCTTAGGAATAACTTGTGAACATTTTCTTTGGTCAGATGAAGTTTGTATATTTCATCTTCTTTTAATATAAAAATTTGATCATGCATTTAAAAAAGTTTTATCAGAAGTTTTATTTGCAAATTTAATAAATTGTCAGTCTTGTATGCACAATACATTATAACACCTATTCTTTGTCGTCATAAACTTTATATTTATAACATCCTTTAGAGGATAACTTTTCATGTCATTCATTAGAAATCCAAACACCATATCTGTTTATTAGAAGCATTCTTAACAATATTTTCTAGTACTTAGCCACAATATTTCATGATATTTTTTCTGCTTTGGAATTTGTAATTGCTGTCCCTCTTTAGATTTTGCAGTAGAATATAGACAAGGCTCAACCGTACCGTCATACTTGAGTTTAGATAGATGCTCAGTAAAAGGATTATAAGGGTCCCATAAAAGCATCTGAATCATGAAAAAAAATTTAGATTATGATAACGAAAATAAGATAAAAGACAGAGATGTCTATGATCTGTTGTTAAAAATACCTGCAGGAAAAGTTTCCACTTATGGGGATCTTGCAAAAGCTCTTGGAAATCCTTTAGCCTCAAGGGAAATAGGAAGAATACTTGGCAAGAATCCAAACCCGATCAAAGTACCATGTCACAGGATAGTGATGTCGGATGGCAAGGTTGGCGGGTACGCCCAGGGTAGCAATAGAAAGCGAGAATTACTTGAAAAAGAAGGAATAGCTTTTGAGAACGGAATAGTCAGCGAATTTAAGAACGTTAGAGTCTATCCCCGAAAACAATAAGACCGCTGCTGTTACAAAATAAGACCGGTCAACCACATCCAATACATACTTACAGATCATCTTTCCTACTAATTACAGTCTCGACTCTATTTTGAGACTCTATTTTTTCAATTGCTTTCATGAGCATTATAATCGTAATGAACTAGAATTTCATATGATTTACAAAATGGTAATTTAATATATTCGTAATAAAATAAATACTAGGTAAAAAAATATATTTTTATGTTACTTATTTGTGGCGTTACTGTCATGGAAATATGGCAAGACCTTGGCAGAAAAATCATGAATAAACTCTATTTCATCAGGACTGGTACTGTGTGGATAGATCCTTGTATAGCCAGCATTAAAATATTCTTCTAATGGTTTAATACAATCCTCAATTGAAGTAATTATCAGAGTCGATTCTTTCAATTTTTCATCCAATACTTCATCTTTTGCTTTTTGCTCTAGTTCTCTTGGATCGCTAATATCCAAATTGAATACATCTTGTAACAAGGAGGCTCGCCAAAATTCCGTAGATTTTAATGCTTTATCATAATCTTCAGAGTAAGATATTTTTGGTTTTGCTATTTTTTCCAAAAACATAGGGTCTCTTCCTTCCTCAGTTGCAGCTTTGTCAAATATATCAAATATTTCTTTAGACTTCTCAGGTTTTGCTAGCGTAATTAGACCATCAGCATACTTTGCAGCAGTTTTGATTGCTTGCTCTCCTACGGCTGCCATGTATAATGGGATTCTCTCAGAAAAGGGTGGTGTGTAAAGTTTCGCATCTCTAACTTTAAAGTACTGGCCGCTGAAATCTACAAAACCATCATCATTATTACTACCCCCTCTTTTTTCTCTTTTTCCTGCATCCCATAGATTCTTTATAATTTGAATTGCTTCAGTGGTCCTTGCCAGCCTAATATCAGATGACGGCCACTCAAAACCCAAAGGAACTTCATTCATGGCTTCACCTGTACCTATGCCCAGACCTATTCTACTAGGGTAAAGTACATCAAGGGATGCAAATGCTTGTGCAATAATAGCTGGATTGTAGCGATAAACAGCCGCTGTCACCCCTGTTATAAATTGCATATTCTTTGTGCGCTCTGCTGCTGCAGCTATCCAAACCCAAGTAAAATTACCATACCCATTATCATGCCACCAAGGATGAAAGTGATCGCTTGTCAAGCATGTCTTGAAACCAGCTCTTTCAGCTTCAACTACAAACTTGAGCAAATCTTGCATTGAATATTGCTCCTGAGACGCCCAGTATCCAACTACATTATTAGCTATCATTCCACAACTTGTTAATACATCAATTACGATTATATTGCTTAACGCATCTCTTCTTTATTTGGCTCCCATAATGCGCATATGCCATAGGGCTCTATTTCACCAGATCTTTTACCATATATATGGCCCTTCATCTGTAACAATGGCACAATGATTTGGCTTCATAAAGTAAATGCAATTATAACAAAAATATCCAGTATGGTGATCTGAGTCTTTAAATTCTTCCATTTCCATATACCTGGATGTGACTTTTGCTAACTTCTTTAGTTTTGTTGCTTCTTGCGGTATATTTTGAGTCGAGTCTTGAGACATATCTTATATGTGGATCAAATATGTTATAGAGATTATTATTTCAGTTATGTAAGATTAATCTCAGTTTTTACTAAAAATCGAAAATATTGTAAACTGTAAGGTCACAAAAAAATGATATTAACCTCATTCAAAAGTTCGATTACTTGGATTATAGCATTTCTGCCTACAAACGTCTTGCCGTTATCATTACTTCCTTGGATCGCTCTCATTATCCCTTCTATCGTAACACCTAGAAAGTCAAAGAACATACAGTCTACTTGTAGATGTCTTGTTTTAGATGATATTGGAAAGGGCATTGAATAACTGTTTTTGCGTTTGATTTCTACACCATTCTTGTCTCTCCTTTTTTGTTATAAATACTAATAAATGATGGTCTCGCAACTGGTTCGGTAGAATGCAAGACAAATTTGAATCATGTAGTTCACCCAATAACCCATAGCCACTCACTGCATTGTTTGAGCAAATTAAAAAAACGTTGTAATATTATCTTTCTAACTCGGACTTCATTATCTATTTAATTGTCATTGTATCCATCAATGAAAGTTTCGGCGTACATCCTAATATCGTATCAATCCTCTGTATACAATTCTTTTTGTAATTATGACGATAAAAACTGGTAATACGACAAATGGTTGTTTATTTTAGATATTTAATCCTCTTTTTGTGTTCTACTATAATCAATATTTTCGTAAGCAATACACCAGCGATAAAACCACCAATGTGTGCTGTAAATGCTATCGAAATTGCAGTAAAAGAACCCACGATAGCAAATACAATTTGAATTAAAAGCCAATAGTAAGCCCTAATGTTTCCAGCAGCAGCTGCTATACCTAATACTCCTGAGATTGCTCCTGAAGCACCTATTAACACAGTATGGTTATTTCCTAAAACAAAAATCGATATAGCACCATAGAATAAAGCTCCAGCAATTCCTGTTAGTATATAGATTAAGATGTATCTAAGAATTCCAACTGATCGTTCCGCATATCCTCCAATATATACTAATGCTAGCGTGTTGAATGCGAGGTGAGCAATATTAGTATGTATGAACATTGAAGAGAATAACCGTATTAGAATATCTGAAGATGATAATGATATGGAAGATGGCGACACGAATAATTGGTCTGATATAAAGCCATAACGGCGTATTATCTGATCTTGTGAGCCTGATAATAGCCCAAAAGCCAGGATTGTGATATTTAAAATCACAAGAGTTGTTGTAGCTAACGGTAAACCTGATATGTTTATAATAATAGAGTAGTTTTATAGATATAAATGACTATGCACATCTTCTATAAAGAAACTTGCTAAAATGACTTTTTAAGTCCTAATCACATGTGAAATGGCTTGCATATATTTATGAAATTTCAGCCCAGTTAATAGTTACAAAAGATTTTGTAGAAAAGACACCAGATCTTATCTAACTTGATGTGTTACTGTTCTACAACATACCTACACGAACTTGATTATTACAATCATCGTTCAATTCTTTATTCTCTGGCATATGGTCGCCAATGAATACTCGTGGGATGCAGCATTAACTAAACCTAACTGCACCATAAACTTAAGAACGTCATGTATTGCTCTAGTTGCTTTAACAGATTTTATATGAGATGTAGTCTTAAGGTAACCTTGTTTGAGATAATAGTGCTATCCATATTCAGAACTGGAGGATTTTTTCTGGGTGAAAGTATTAGTGATCTTGCCTTATACGTTTTCATTATGTTGGCCAGCAGCTAGGCAGAGTTCCGCAGTTCGCACATTAGTAGTACCAGATCCCACATATATAACAGGCATGTGACTAGCCTCATAATTAGTTTAGCCCGTCAATATAAGTCATAGGCTGTTACAAAATACAAAAGGAAATCAGGCTAGCGCTCTCACTCAGAGTAATGATTGTGTATATTTATCGGCAATAGTTGAGGGAGTGACAGTAGCTAATTATCACCAATGGCAGATCATATCTGTGATTGGTATTGGTTTTGTGGTTGTTATAGCAAAGAGTTGGATGTCCTAAACATTTCATTTTTATGTAAAACAAAAATTAGAATTTTTTGTAGTTAGAAAGTATAGTTGATGTATGCTAACAGTTATTTATGCTACTTGACATCGAATAGGAACAACAGGATGTAATTTTTGAACAATGACATTTGTTCAATCTAGCTATATGAGATGAGCTAAAGAACAACTTATTAAAGCAGTACCAATCACTCTGCCATCAATGTTAATGTAGATTGTATTCCGCAGATTTTAGTCATATGTCTTCCAATGGATTCTTTTATCATCTTCATATTATCATCAGATAGCTTTACAATAATATCATACGGTCCATCTAATCTGTTAACCTCTGCTACACAAGGCACATCATTTAGCTGATCCACGACTTCAGATTCAGAGGTACTATAATTACATAGAATTAATACATAAGCTGTTGGCAATTATACTAGTATGATATCCCTATCTTATTAAGTACCTAACTTATGAGAATAGTTTTATCGACATATCTGAAAATTTTGTAAAAGATTGAATGAATATTATTGTTCTTATCCTTTTTTCTAGTTAGTCTTCATAAATGGGCCTTCCATCGGAATTATATTTTTTAACCTTTCTATCTGTATTATCGTAGCCTTTATTATTGGATGAAGAAGGAATAATAGTAGAAGTACGTTCTTTCTCAATACCTAGGGAGGATCTTGTCCTACGTCCTCTTGATATAAAGAGCGCTATTGTCAATCCTATCATAATAGCTGCTGTTATAATAAACATGAAAGTTTGATCAGACATCAAAATACCCTTAGAACACGGATGAAATTAAACATTTCGTTAAAGAAACGTGAATACTTTACTCATTTTAGTTCTACTCTATCAAATTTTTGCTTTAAGAAAATGTTTTTTGATATAGTTTATTATTATTTTATGGAATTCGTGTTTTGCTTTTGTTTGCTGGGTTTTTAATTGATTTTCCCATTGTATATCTCATTGAGGATATTTGATATCCATCTCATCAGTATGTAATGAAATATTAGACCTTTTCTTTACCGGGTATAAATAGAATTCAATATTATTGGGTGACCTT
>JAICSL010000328.1 GCA_025936955.1 Nitrososphaeraceae archaeon | reverse complement strand
GGACTTCTGTGCCACTTCAGCAGGTGAGTAATCGAATTCTTTATGATCTAGGAAAAAGTCCAAGATCTGAGCAACTGCTCGAGACGAAAATATATTGGCCAAAATGCCATCACATTCTCGTTCATTGTTAAGTTCCAAGTACATGCATAATTAATAATAGTCATATTTGTCCTTTTCGCTTGACTAACTTGTCATCATAAGGAGTCAATAAGGGATTATAATGATGAAAGAATTCTAAATAAATAATTAAATAACGCTATGTGCATACAATATTTTGTGAATAGCTTTGAGGTTGCTATTTTGCGAATGCTTGTCAAAATGCAAAAGCCAGTCTCAATACCCTATTTAGTTGAAGGATTTCCAAATAATTCTGAAGGTTTTGTTTTATGGGCAATTGGTAATTTATTGAACTCAGGATTTATTTCATACCCATATAATGAAAAGAGGGATTACATAATATACAACAAAGACAAAAGAAAAGAAATACTCAAAATTATAGATCCTTTACCCGATCAAGAAACTGAAACAGGCCAGTTGTCTTCAGTACCTAAACAAGAGGTCAAACAACAACCTGTCTTAACTACCGAGAGAAAAAAAAATAGTAATGAAAAAAGATGGTACTATATGCATAAACTGCATTGTCCTGCTAAAATTCTTTTGGGCATGTCTATTCTATCTATTGGTATTGTAATTATATTTGGCAGCACTACCCCAACCTCTAATGTTTATCGACATTTCGGTTTATTTGGTGCTTATTACTATCATCATAATTATTATCCCTTCTATAGTATGGGCATATATTATGACCCATTAACAAATCATAGCTTTTATAATCCTCAATATTTAAAGACTGATGAGACTACAGTAAGCAATAGTATGCTATTGTATTTGCCCCATAAATCTTCGAATAATTGTAATGTATGACACAATGTTCCACCACTGCTAACCATGGCAATTGCTTTCTTCTCTACGTGCTATTAGACCTTAACCTTTTTACCATCAGTTAAACATTATCTAGAAAAATAGTCAAGGATAGGTGCTTTACTTCTGCTTTCATTGGTGAAACACGGCACCATGAAACTCATAATAATATTAAATGCTGTTCTAGCACATGTCGAATTTATCAGAGCAACAACAACTAGAGCAAGAGCAGCAACGACAACCACGCCCACGATTAGGACTGGTCACTATACATGATGCATGCCCAGCTTTTTCTACAAAGATATTCGAATCAGCTGATGATCTAGAGAGACTAAACATAAAATACAATATTGCATTGGTACCATTCTTTAATGAAAAGGAAGACCTTCCCAGATTCCCTGAATTTGTTGATAAGATCAAATCATACAAGAACTGTGAAATTGTTTTACATGGTCTTTATCACGAGATGAAAAATGGTCAATTTGATAACTTTCATACAACTAAAGAAGCAGACGCAGAAGAGCAGATACGCGCCGGGTTAGAGATATTCCACGAAATAGGAATAAACACTAATGTGTTTATACCACCAGCATGGAAATTAAATAATAGCTCTATCAAAGTATTAGAAAAGTTAGGATTCAAATTAGCAGAAGAGCAAGAAGAATATTTATTGTTACTTTCGCAACAAGAGCTTAAAAAAATAAAACTGCCAAAGGTTTTAAATTGGGATTCTACTGGCTATCCAGAAAAGAATATTGTGAATATGGGCAGAGATGAAAGAGCCTTCAAATTGCAGGTGGAAGAAAAACCACAAATTATTAGAATAGCTTTGCATCCAAGAGATCCTGCAGAAGCAATAGAAGACCAAAAACAAATGATATCGACATTAAAGGATAGTGGTTATGAGATTCCAACATATACAGCACTTGTACCTAAATTGGAAGAATTAGTTCCTCCAACAGGACTAGATTGAATAATCAGATGAGTATACCACAAATGTTTCTGCAACCTTTTCATGCGAAATATGTAATAGGAAATTTAACTCGAGAGAAGAGCTAAAGCAACACACAATACAAGAACACACTGACTATACATCAGAGGGATATAACAAATCGTTATGGCGTACAGTCTTGGCCGCACTCTTTATAATGTTTGAATAGAAATGTTGCCCCGAATTTCTTAAATAGATATATCAATCAGAGGACTTGAGTATCTATAGCATAAGGAAAAAATATTTTCCAAGACAGCGGTATAATTTTTTCAAGATGTAACTTGCATATTCTTATTTAATGGTAGTATTAGTAGATGAGGATAGCATACTAGCAGAAATATGTGTAAACCCTGAATGAGATTCAAGCCATCCATACAGATCAGCTAATATATATGATGGTATTGGACCATGCTGCGTTTGCCACTGAGATGAAGGATAAAGCGTATGTCCAAGATTTGGATACGTTATCAGACTATGGTCAGGGTGATTTAGTTCCGTTAGTCTTTGCTGTAGGAGAAATGCTTGTTGAACTGGGCTTCCAGAATCATTT
>JAICSL010000386.1 GCA_025936955.1 Nitrososphaeraceae archaeon | reverse complement strand
TATTATTGGGTGACCTTCAATTCTTTATTATTTTTAGCTCTTGATAGGTCAAAATAAAGAATCAGATATTATTCATAAGAATTATTATCTGATAATTAACTTACATAACAAATACCGAATAGTCTTTATCATTTCAATCCGTTACATTGAGCATAATATCTCAAATTCAGATTTTACAAGTCAATGTGTAAAAGATAAACATTATCATATAACCTTATCTTTTATAAATCTATTATTTCCTGTGGTAAATCTCATGAATCTTCTAGTACATGTAAAATTTATCATGATGAATAGACAAAAAATTTACTCGGCTAAATAAAGGATGGATTTAGATGAGCAATAATAACAGACAGTGGCTACCTCAATAAATTATCTGAATAATAATATTAGTAGCTCTAAATTTAATTCTGTCAATACTCTTTCCATTCTATATTGCGTTTCCAATCATGCCAGTCTTTTATCTATTGCTATCATGATATATCAGAAGGAGGAAAATGAACAGACTGGGATTGGATAAGTGCTCCATTAACACCGATAATAACATTAACAAATATAGTAGCAGTAAGGTAGGCTGTTACTGTATGTCCTGTGCCAAAATGCATAATGATTATGGATGTCCCGAATGTGGTTCTAAAATGAAAAAGGCAAGCTTTTAATTTATCCATTTTTTCGTCAGTCTTAAAGAAGTAAATCATGATATAGTGTATTAAGATAAGGATCTTCAGTAGCGACATTAAGCTATTTCCTCAGATAACTATAAAATAGAAAATCATAATACCATTTAGTTATCAAGAAAATATTCAAAGATGTCTAGAATGATGTGAGTATATGCATTAATACCTTGTAACATGATATAATATGAGAATAATGGGCGGTATTGTAGATAAGATTAAGAAAAAAGTGATAGGCACAAAAGACAAAGTGGCTGATACTACAAATAAAGCAACTAGCACTACTAAAGATAAGCTAGCCTCTTCCACCAAAACCAAAAGTAGTCAAAGCAGTAGAGAATACGAACTAGGTTCGGATACTGGGACTAGCAGAACAAAAGACCCTCTTCAAGAATATGATGAAAAGGAACCAATGTCTCCGGCAAAAATAAAGCAACATGAACCAACTGCCGTTCGTAGGGACCCAAGTGATCAAAAGATCATAGATCCAGAACAGAAACCAAACTCAACCTCTGAAGAAGCAAAAGAAAAAGCCAGAAAAAGGGGTATGAATAAATGAACTGCTCAGCCCTGAAAAAATGAAATAACAAATAGGATAACTACAGCTGGAACGATTAGTCAGTAATACAAGTACAAGACAACTCAAGATACTAAATCTGTTTTTTTCTTTTGTTGTACTATATTATACTAGCACATAACAAACGAAAAGATCGATACTTTGCTATTTTAGTTAAGTTTAACGATATAGAATGCTTCATGAGTAAGTCTTCAGAATGATACTTACTAGTTCTATGATGTGCTTGCCGTTGCCCAATCTATATATTATGATGTCGCGAATTCTATGAAATCGCCTATTTCTTATCTAATCAAATGTGTATGCAAACAACAGTGATTTAGTTAAATACGGTTAAATGTGCTTGATGATTATGAGAATAAAAACAGAACTAGCACTTGTACTATTGTATTTAATCTATGCTTCTATTTTTTTGATTCGAATATTTTATTTCAAGGTGAGAAGGAAAAAAGTAAT
>JAICSL010000346.1 GCA_025936955.1 Nitrososphaeraceae archaeon | reverse complement strand
TTACTAGAATATGAAGAATCAAAACAAATCTATAGAACAACAGACAAAGGAATACGTTTATTGAGAATATATAACCAAGTGGGAGAAATGATTACTCTTACTCATGACGATGCAACGAAGAAAAAATGAAATTATGATTATATATAAAAATGTATTCCCTTTGATCCCAGTAGTGAATGTATTCAGTACTTCTTATGTTAAGTATGATAAATCTAAAGAACAAAATAACTTTATTTAGTGCTATTATCAGATGGACTTACAATATCATGTTCGTGAGTTATTAATTATTCTGTCCATATAATAGATTGTGTATTTGGTGATGTTGTTGTTTTTAAGTTAATTAGAAAGTTTTTTATTTTACTAACCATAAATTCAATATTGTTGCGAAAGAGTAATAGTATTATCACTTTCTTCACAAGTATCAAACATTCTACAATAACCAATAGAAAAAATGTTACATCTAGCAGATCTTTCTTCATTGCTTCTATAGTGGTATCTCTATCTCTATTATTAATTTGGTCATCAATAAATAATAATTCTATTACTTATGCAATATTTTCTAACATTACAACTACAACAAATCCATCGCAGAATGTTGTAGTTAAAAATGATGATACAAACATGCTCAACAACCAAATCAATAATGTCATAAGGAATAAAAATATAAGTAATCAGGCTCCAACCACTATAACTTCTCCCAGTAATCAAAATCCTCTAGTGGATCTGGAGACTATGATGTTTGGAAAGTCATCATTCTCAAGCAATGGATTAAGACTCCTTGCAGATGTAGCTCCATTCCGCATAGTTGGTGGTCATGTATCGGTAAATTTACCAAGTAATGATATTAAAGTTATAGCTGCACAAATTACAGATAGAGGCATTGAACATGCAGTAATTGTGGATCTTACAAAGACGCTGACTATAAGTAGTGCAGAAGCATTGTATCACACAGATCTAGGAGCATCTATTAGTGGAACAAATCCATTTACTAAAAAACATGATACTGTATTTCAGTTTACAGATCTGTTACTTTGGAACTCTGGATCTTCATCTATTGAATTGAACGACGATAACGCAATTACTATGGTTATAGTATATCAATAGATATTATAATTTGGAAATTTTTGCCTGGTATCACTTTTTTTTCATGTTATAATAAAAAATTTAAAAGGGACTAGATTTCTATTTTTATTGAGGTTCGATTGTTGCAGGAGGCTTACTTGATACGGCATAGGTAACCCATGTTACGCCTTCCACCTCATTTGTAATTCTATTGCTTATTTTCTCAATTAAATCATGGGGTAAGCGAGTCCAATCTGCAGTCATAGCATCAATCGACTCTACAACTTTAATAATCACGATATAACCATAAACGCGTTTGTCACCCAGAACTCCCACTGCCTTATCATCGCCTACTGATGCAAATGCCTGCCATACTTTATCATAAAAATCCGCAGATCTTAATTCATCCTCCACTATTTTGCTTGCGTATTTTACAATACGTATTTTTTCACGTGTGACTTCGCCAATTATCCTTACTGCTAGACCTGGACCTGGAAATGGATGTCTTCTTAACAATTCGTTTGATATGCCTAATAATCTTGCAACCTCTCTGACTTCATCTTTGTATAATCTATTTAATGGTTCGATTAGTTTCAAATTAAGCCATTTGGGAAGACCGCCGACATTATGGTGTGATTTAATAACTACGGCTGGACCTTCTGATACTCCACTCTCTATTATATCAGGATAAAGTGTTCCTTGTGCAAGCCATTGAAAAGGTCCTCTTTTTTTTGCCACATCAATAAATATATTTGCAAATTCTTCACCAATGATTTTGCGTTTTAGTTCGGGATCCATAACACCCTTTAATTTTTGTAGGAATTCTCTTTCTGCATCAGCATAAATCACTTGGATACCAAGGTTGTCTTTGAAAAGTCTGACAACTAAATTTTCTTCATCTTGTCTTAATAATCCGTGGTTAATAAATATACATTGTGATTTGTCTCCTAATGCCCTGTGTAGTAAAGCTGCCACTGTTGTGGAATCAATTCCTCCGCTTACTGCACATAATACTTTTTCGTTTTTAACTATATTTTGGATATTTTTTATTGTTGATTCAATAAAACTTTCCATATTCCAATTGAGCCTTGCTCTACTGATTTTTTGGGAAAAATTCTTTAGGATCTCTGTTCCTCTTTTCGTATGAATTACTTCAGGATGAAATTGAATTCCATATATCTTATTTATTTGATCCCCAATAGCA
>JAICSL010000216.1 GCA_025936955.1 Nitrososphaeraceae archaeon | reverse complement strand
GTTTCATATATTAATTAATGATTTTGAGCTCGCTCTTGTTGCAGATCCATTCTCTAAATTATCAAAAGGAGGTATCATCAAATACCCCAAATAGATACAAACTTGTGATTAAGTAGAATCCCTAAGGTACACTCTAGATACTATAGTTAGGGTTTATTATCCTCGACAAAATGTAATGCCAGCGTACACGTAAAGGAATTGCGTTCACTCTAATAGATATTTGGTTTCCTTGTGAGAATCAGATAAGATTGTAATTAATTACTTCTAATAATATTGGAGCATAAATTTTGTTATTCTTATTTAATTACAGCGGCTAGTTCTTTACGATAAAAAAATTTATGAATTGCTTGATATTTTATTATGGTTGCTTATTACTATAACCAAAGATCCCACTTTTCCATCTTCTTGTTCTTGATGATTGATTTAGTGCTGATGACAACAGAGACGAATGAGGAACAACTATTATTTTTTCTACAATCGAGATTTTTGAACGAATTTCCTTGTCTATCTGCAATGATAATAGTTCTATATCGTTTAGTTGTTTGTTGCCATCTATTTTTATGTGAATTTCCGCTTGCACGACCATTCCTGCTGGACGTAATAGTACTGATATGACATTCATATTCTCGTAACTAAATTTTTCCACAATAATTTTCTTTATCAAATCCGTAACTTTTGGGTCTTGCCAAGAATCAACAAGGATTAAGGACGACCGTTTAAGTGAAACATAGGCTACGGAAAATATAAAGGATGCAATTATCATTCCACCGAGAGCATCAGCCTGTAAAAATCCGAATTGTGTTGCTATAAACACACTAAAGAAACCTATTACTGAAGCAAGGCCATCTTTGACTGAATTCTTGGCGTCAGTTTTTAGCGAAAGTATGTTATATTTATTTGCGATATTTCTCATCTGAAATGCTCTATGCAATGATATACCTGCAGCTGCCGCTAAGACAATCATCGTTAGAACAGGCTGCTTAATTACATGTGGATGTATTATAGATTGATATGAGTTAAGAAATATGATAACTCCTATTACGACCATACCAATGGCAGCCATCAATGCTGCAAAACTCTCTACTTTATGATATCCAAAATGAAACTTCTTATCGGCAGGACGATTGGCGATTATTAACCCTAGAAGCACGACAAACGATATAACGGCGTCTGATAAAGAGTCTATTCCATCGGCTAAAGCAACTACACTACCACTAATGTATCCTATCAAAATCTCTGCAATCCCTATGCCAATTAGGGTTATAACAGAGATCTTTGCTATCTTTTGACCTGCAATAAGACCTTCCTTTATTAAATCAAATGGTATTGTTTTTCCATCGTTCTCAAAATCACGCTGTAAAGACTTCTTATTCGGTATCTCAGCATCCTTCACTTCTTTCCCATCATTATACAAATATGTATTATGCAGATATTGATACCAGATCATTCTATATAAATAAATATGAAGAGGACTTCGTAACACCTTGTGAGGAAGCTGTTCGACAAGGTATCAACGATATGGATTAAACGCATATCTTGGCGTTTCAACTTTGCCATATTACCAATATAAACTCGTTATCAGTAGATTTAATATTGAGATTACCTTATTTTTACTAAAATAATCAAACGTTGAACTCTTACCCTAAATTAAGCACAATCAATGTTTTCTTTTGCATTCTATACTTACATAAGGACCCTTCTGCCTTGCATTAATAAAAATCGCAATATGATTGAAAAGTGTAATAACACTCCAATCCACAAGACATTATGATATCCCGTTGCATGTTATCCTGATAACCTTCTATGGAGTGCTGCGCAGTAATTAAGACATGGGTCTTAATAGAAGTACATTTATAATAATTCGTGATACTACTGTATTATGAAAATTAAAGTCAAGATTCCGAAAATAAATACCCTGCTGTGTTCAGTTATCACAATTACCATCGCTTTGCTAGGATCTCAGCTTTTACTTCAGCAACACATCCAGGCGCAGCAACAAACAAACAGTTCGTTATCTACTGCAGCTTCTACTAATAGCATTAATTCTTCCTCGCTTTCCGTTTCCATACCGTTGTCAAAAGGCTATGTAGATGGCAGGATAGCATTCTTTATTGCAACAGATGCATCAGACAATCAAACTGCTGCTTCTATCACAAATAGTACCGGTTTCAAAGTGAATTTCGCCCCAAATTTAGCTTTGACTCCAAACTCTTCTCGTCAGCAAGGTTATGATTTTATAAATGGAATTAAGGCAAGTGGATCCCCTATGGGATATCAATTGGGTGTTGCAAGTGCATTACCAGGAGAAAAAGGATACAGTCCATTATATCAGTTGAACTTTGTAAAATGGAACGAGAATGCAAGTCCTCGAGTATTGAAATCAGTAGCAGATATTATGTCTGCACAGAAGAATGGAGAGTTAACTATATCTCCTACAAATATCGTCATAAACAGTCCGGCAGTGATGCCTAATAAGTGAATACGATCAAACTACTACTCTGATTGCATTCACAATTAGAAGGTATACGCTGTAGTAGCAGCGATCGCCACAGAGGCTCAATCAACTGACAACTACCGCTTCCGGTAGCAACTGAAGGAGATGGCTGTGCTAGTAGTCCAATACCATCTTTTATATTAGTTGGTAACGGTGGAAATTTCACATTTGCAGCTGGCTATTAAACTGGTATTGGCCAAAGCGGTTCTTATGAATGACAATACAAATAGCAGATAAGTACTCAGAGGAAGAATAATATCCTCGCTTTTTCATTTTTTAGTCTCGCTATTATAACAATATTATATATATGATCGAAGACCATGAGAATACAATATATGATTAAAGAAATCATTGAATTGGCTACTGCTAGAAATTTTAACATTGTTGATAGAAATACTACCAAATCATTTGGTAAAGTAGGCGTATAAAAATGGGTTGGAATATTGAATCTCTTCTCTCAGAACTTCGAGTGGATTACCAGAAGCAAGGAACACCACAAAGAAAGGAGATAAATAATATAGCTTCTATTAAAGAAGCTAGAGAAGATGATCTTTCTTTCTGTTACTACGAAGGTGAAAAAGGAGTTTCGCTTATTTCACAATCAAAGGCAGGTATAATCCTTTGCAAAAAAAGTATGGAAGGTCTAATACAACCAAAACCAGGAGCTCAGCTTTTTTATCTAGATAACCCTAGGCTCACTTTCGTCCAAATTATGAAGCAAATATCTGCCAAGCCACGAAAAACCGGTATCTCTTCTAATGCAAAAGTTTCTAGCAGTGCAGAAATTGGACTTGACTGTTATATTGGTGATTATACTGTGATAGGTGATAATTGTAAAATAGGTGATCGTACAGTGATCTCAGATAGAGTAAGCCTTGTCCAAAATTGCTGTATCGGTAGTGATTGTATCATACAACCTGGAGTAACTCTTGGGGCCGATGGCTTTGCATTTGAGCGATATCAAAATGGAGAACTTGAAAGATTTCCACATATTAGAGGAGTCAAGATAGGAAATAATGTCGAAATATGCGCCAACAGTTCTATTGCTAGAGGTTCTTTATCTGATACGGTGATTGGTGATGGCACCAAAGTTGATGCCTTGGTTCATATAGCCCACAACGTGACTGTAGGAAGGAACTGTGAACTAACTGCAGGAACAATTATTGGTGGAAGTACAACTCTTGGTGATACATGCTGGACAGGACTTAATTCAACTTTGAAGGACAATATCAAAATTGGAAATAATGTCTTAATTGCTGCTGGAGCAGCAGTAATACATAATGTTCAGGATAAAGATATCGTGGCAGGCGTCCCTGCAAAATCAATAAAGTCTAAAGTAAC
>JAICSL010000294.1 GCA_025936955.1 Nitrososphaeraceae archaeon | reverse complement strand
GATTGATCTTGCTATATGAGGTTTTACAATTTGGAGCGATAGCACCTGACGCAGTAAAATAAGTCTGTTAATAAGTTTAAAGCTATAAAGTTAATGCTTTTTCTAACTTTCTTTGAGAGACTACCTCTATGATATCAAGGATAATACTTGCTACGATACTGGCAATTGTTCTTTTATTATCGATAGTTTTCACTAATTCAATATTATTATCAATGGTTGGCACAGTAGACTCAACCAGTAAAAAAATTAATAATTACACTAATTCAGTCAAGAACAACACTCAGATCAACATTACAAAGGCTGATAGTAATGCTAATGTGAGCGTTTTACACCGTTATTATTTTCATAAAAATATCAATAATGGTTCACCCATTCTGGTAGACAAGTTTGGGGTTAGGGAGATCTATCCAACCAAAACTGGAGGTAGGGAATGGTTTCTTTTAAACAACTCGGATTTTGAGGCAGATGGTATTTTCATGCCTGCCAATCATAACATATCAAAACAAGCTGATGGTTCATGGCAAAGCATTGACCCTGCAGTTAGAGTAAAAGTAAGTACTCCTTCTGGCGCTACTCCTTGGAAAAACGTCGAGATCACAGGGTATCTGAAGGTATTGAACATAATATATCCATTAAAACACAACCGTAGTAGTAATAATATTGAAAACAATAGCACACTTAACAGGAATAATAATAATAGTACTCAGAGTGATCAGAAGAACAAGAAAGAGAATAACGATCTTACCAATAATCCTGCGATAGTATGGTACGCAAGAAGTGGCAGACACAATAATAATGCGCCGTGCGAAGGCACTTCCCTGAAGGGCGGGATAGATGTTAACGGAACTGCTTTTTGGCAAAAGGAAATATGGCATACAGGTGGATATACTGCTTCTAAACACACAAAAGTAAACATTATCAACAATTCAATACTCGGAAGATGGATTGGTTGGAAAGTGGTCATATATAATATCAATAATAATAGCGACGTAAAAATGGAATCATATTTGGATGATAGAAAAAATAACAATTGGACAAAAGTAGAGAATTTGGTAGATAATGGTAGCTGGAATGCGACAAGTTCAGACAGAGAATTTTATAGCGCTAATTGCAACAAGCCTAGAGATTATGTAGTAACTAATTCTGGTCCCATTGTAGGGTTTAGATCAGATTATATTAAATGGAATTTTAAAGATCTGAGTGTAAGAGAGATTCAACCTCCTTCTGTTGTCCTGAAGACTGCCAATATTACTAATTTCCTATCAACCAAGTCCGATGACACTACATACAATAGTAACAGTATGAGTCCAAAATAAATAAAATAATATGATCTATAATTTTTACTAAGTCTTATTGATAGATATGAATATCTTGATAGTACCTCCTTCCATTCCATCATGGATGATCTATTAATAAGGCTGCCAACCGTTTCTTGATGGTATTCTTTTGATTATTGGCTAGCCTTAGATAAACCTACTAATTCCAGACTTTAGATTATATCGATTTGGAATATAACTTCAATACAGCGAGAATCATGTTGCCGACCAGGTCGTCTTACCAAAGTATCTCTTGACATGCGGTCTATATAGATAATATAATGTAGCTATATTAGTAATAATCCCCAATAATGCTACGGCAAGCCCTAAAAGTACTGAATCAGTACTGTTAATATCATTATTAAAAGAGGCACTAAATACTCCCCCTACAGCTGTTGAAATTATTTGTATCGCTATGCCGATAAATAATAAAATTACAGTTATAGTCCAAGCCCATCCTCTTCCTTTCAGCAAACCATAAAACATTACAACATAAGCTACTCCAATAACTAACAATACTACTCCAAGTGAAATTCCGATTATGCCAAAGATGTGAGACAAAGCATAAAAATTTGTTGAATTTGTAGTCGTCATATGGAAATGATTGTTTAAAGTTAATGCTCCTACTACAAATAAGGAAATACCAGCTATCAATAATATTATACCGACCATAATTGTCAGTATCGTTATTATTGTGACTCCAGTGGGTCTCTGCCTTTTTTGCATATTATTCTATTTATCTCTTCAATCACTAGGATAATATAAGAACATAAAATTGTTATAGTTACAAAATCTTTTTTTTAGTTAAACATTACTGCTCTCTTACTAATATTAATTTTCGGTTACTTGCGTAGGCTTAATTAGGTAATAAATAACATCTGAAAACATATCCACAACTAGAGTGTGCCCATGGAATTGAAATGTTCAGGATAAATATATCCATCAATATACTAAATGAAAGAGTATTATTCCGGAAGATGCTGACTAGATAATAAAACATAGAAGAACAAAAGAAAAAGAGACGACTATTATTTCTATTTATCATAAAATAATAGTTGAAAAAATCGGGATAAAAATGGTTTTCAGATTAGAAGCAAAGCTACATGTGAAGAAAACAACTAGACGCACGACAATACTTTAGCCAATGATATGGGCTATAGCGCTTAAATCTAAAAATTAAAGATTGGCCGAAATAAGATAAGTTTTTTGTAGAGAGAGGTAACACAGTTGTCATAGATTTAGGTTTACTTGAGTTAAATTATTTTGAAGAATACTGCAGTCTATAAATGAATCTTAACGAGAGGGCAGCATCAATCCGTCGATCATATATGTTTATTTTATTGTTTATGATATGAGATTGGAACGAAGCTAATAGCTGGAATTTGATTATCTTTTCGAGGTCTAGATTTGATAAATTTAGAATAGAACAGATACTTTTTTATGATGATATTTTAACTGTGATTATTTTCTGTTAATCGTATAGATTATTTTTCTAGTATTTAATATTAGTAAAGAACAAT
>JAICSL010000037.1 GCA_025936955.1 Nitrososphaeraceae archaeon | reverse complement strand
TTACTAGAATATGAAGAATCAAAACAAATCTATAGAACAACAGACAAAGGAATACGTTTATTGAGAATATATAACCAAGTGGGAGAAATGATTACTCTTACTCATGACGATGCAACGAAGAAAAAATGAAATTATGATTATTTGGTTCTTCTGACGATAGATAAAAAATCAGTTTACTGATACAGACTTTTATGGGACTGTAAAGAATACAGTGGGAGAGTTACTTTCAGTGATCAATCTGCAGATTCTATTCTAGCATATTGGTATCTCATAACAATTGGAATTGCAGCCTTGTTCTATTACTCTGCATTTCTCATAAAAACAAGATAATATCTACTAAACAAGGATGTTAATCACGATATAAAATATTAACATGTCATCTATAAGGAGATTTACAATGACAGAAATCAGTCTCAGCGCCCTTTTCTCCCTTTCCAAAAATGATTACGTCTACGGGATTAATGTGATTCTTCGCAACAATCAAAATAGGTAGAGTATGTTGGTAGAGAATACTCTATTAAGGTTAAAGGAATATAATTCTGCTTCAAGAGTAGAAGGGTGATAGCGTGACTTCGGCTAGCTAAAAACCTGCACTTATAGTTCTGTTTGTCCTTCGAAACAGATTATGTTTTTTAAATTCTAATTTTGCAGTATATTGCAGCCAGGATTTATTACTACTATTATTATTATCCATAACTGATAATATCTTTAACCAAATAGTATTATCATCTGTTCATTGTCACAAAATGATCCTTTCTCAGACTGGATTGATCTAGTCCACAAGCCAGTTTATTCTATTGACGGAAGAAAGCTTGGAGTTCTTCGTAAAATACTTTTAGATTTTATGATTGTAGAATCAGGACTTATCAATCTCACAAAATATTTTATTCCAAAAGCACTTGCAGGATCGGTAAGTAATAAAGGTATTAAATTGAGGATTACAGCATACGAAGCGCGTTCAACATATTCGTATGTAAAAATGAAAAACGTTCTTATAAATTTAGGAATCATGCCTGAACATGTAGTCTTACACAGAGCTTTTTATGACAGATTTCTCACTATTAAGTATAGCGTTACAAGGAATCGACTGGCTGCAGGGATTGCATTTGTCTCAGGAATACTCTTTTTACTTTCAGGCTACAAAGCCAACCTAGCAATTTATCAGATAATTAGAGAAGATGTCATTATATACACTGCCAAAGATCTTTGGATCTTTGTTTTGGCGCCAGTTGGAATTCTTGCTATTCTGAGTCAACTTGGAGGACTATCTGTTCTGATGGGAGCTGGACTATTTGCTGCAAATAGAGTAAATCTTGGAAAATTTTTAATATCGCTTGGGACAGGCCAAGGATTGTTTACTATCATTTTTCGAATCCTGGTGGAGATATGGTCTACTGGACATGTAATTTTTGAAAACAACTACGTGATCTGGCTAACATCATCTGCTACAGGAGTAGGAATATTATTTGCAGTTATCTCTCAGTCAATCTCAAAAGGCAAGGGAGATAGCATTGCAATAAAGTTTCTAAGACTGGTATTAGGAAGAATGAAGAGAAAATAAACATGATAATTCGTCGCTATTAAGAACATTTTGTAAAATTGGCTCATAAAGATCAGTGAAACTAAGTTAGGTATTGTCTTTAAGTTGTTTGGCCATGCCGAGTCGTGAATTTATTACATTCACCTGTTCTGATAGCAGTTTTTTATAACCGATTAATAATTTTTCCTGATCATTATATTTTTGCTTACGAATATCTGTTATAATATCTTCAAAGACCTTTATTATACCTTCGACATTTGTGCCTAATCTCTGAATATCTTGTGCATCCTTTTTAGCAACAATATCTGTCTCTGCTTGAGATTTAATGTACTTTGTTTCTTCATCTATGATATCTTTTGCCTTCTTTCCAACAATTTCAATAAGGCTCTTAAATGACTGTCCTGCCTCCTTGGCTTTGGCAGAAACAGATTCTTCTTCAATAGAAGTCTGTATTTCATATGTTTTGTATTCTGTCTTAGAGGGGGTGACTATGATAGTTTCTTCTTTAGAAAGTGGAGTAGATTCCATTGCTGATACCTCTGTCTTCTTTTCTTTAGAAGATGGTTTATCTGTATCACTCACTCCTATACAATGGCATTTACCTCTTATAAAAAGATAGATAATTAACTATTTACATTAAAATATAAATCTTGTACTTTATAGTATTCATATCTTATTTTATACAATTGCTATATCAGATCCTTTTTAATATTGAACATTAAAGATACAAAAATTATGTGATATTGACTAATAATCTTGCATAGAATTAAGGGAAGGGAGATATCTGATGAATAGCTATATTTTATGAATACAAAAGGAATTGGGATACTTGGTTATATCTTGAAATATTAGTTTAATACACAGCCCCTACGGCATCTTTTATTTCTTTAGTTAATTCGCGATAGCCATCTTTATCGATTATCACCACATTTATATTATCACCAGTTCCAGCATTTCTTCTAATGGCAGCTGCAATTGCCTGTACTGCAGTCTTGTAAGCTTCGTTTACGCTCTGATCTTCTCTAAATTCTGACTCCAAATAACCATATGCCACAGGGGATCCACTACCAGTTGAAATGAACTTCTCACTTGTCATAGAACCAAAGAGATCAATGTTGTATATCTGTCCACCCTGAAGCTTGTCATATCCAGCTGCAATGAGCTGAACATAATATGGAAAGTATCTCTGGTTGAATAATATGTTAGAACAGAGCCTTGCAGCAGACTTGACAGGCATAAGTTCCTTATTTGTAATTCGGTAAATATTTGCATTATAGCGCATAATATCCACTAAATTCTGAGCATCAGCTACTCCTCCTGCAATGGTCAAACCGATATGGTGATCAATTTTCTGGATTTTCATTACGTGCCTATCCGCAATAAAAAAACCAGCACTTGCTCTAGTATCTGCGGCTAATACTATGCCATCCTTACATGTCAGCGCACACGTTGTAGTTCCTTTTTTGATCTGATCTGCAATATATTCAGGGTATTGTTTGTCCTGAGGATACATATAACTACCGCCATAGACACTAGATTTAAGCATTGCCAATCCTTCGGCTCATATATAATTATATTTATGTTATGATATCAATATATGTACACATTCTGATGTCAGAGACACTCTTTGAAAAGATTTGGAACGGTCATATTGTGTATCCTAAAACAGAAAGTGTTAATTATGAACCTCTGAATGATGGATTGTCGCTACTCTACGTTGATCGTCACTTGATACACGAAGTAACTTCACCACAAGCCTTTGATGGACTTCGATTAAATCGTAGAAAAGTACGACGGCCAGATTTAACATTTGCAACTATGGACCATAATGTACCAACGAACAACAGATCTCTTCCAATCCTAGATGAAATTTCTTCCATACAGATACAGACTCTAAGAGAAAATTGTAGAGACTTTGGTATCACTCTGTTCGATATTAACAGTCCAAATCAAGGTATAGTTCATATAATTGGACCTGAACTAGGTATTACCCTACCTGGCACAACAATTGTATGTGGTGATAGTCATACATCTACCAATGGTGCATTTGGTGCACTTGCTTTTGGAATTGGTACTAGTGAAGTTGAACACGTACTAGCGACCCAATGCTTGTGGATGAAAAAGCCAAAGTCTTTTGCAGTTAATATTATCGGTGAGTTCAAAAATCCTCATGCTGTCAATGCTAAAGACATTATACTCTCAATTATTCGGAATATTGGTACTTCAGGCGGTATGGGAACGGTTATAGAATATAGAGGTGAAACAATCTCCAAATTTTCGATGGAGAAAAGAATGACTATTTGCAATATGTCAATTGAAGCTGGTGCTATGGCTGGATTGATTGCTCCTGATCAAACTACTATTGATTACATAAGAGGACGAAGATACACTCCAAAAGGCGAGCACTTTGAAAAGCTAGTTGATTATTGGCAAGATAATCTAAAAACTGATCCGAATTCCCATTTTGACAGGTCTGTTACTTTAGACGTCACTAATCTTGCACCACAGGTTAGCTGGGGAACAAATCCCTCTATGGTTATAGATATTACTGATACAATTCCTTTCCCAGAAGAATATGCAAAAGGGAATGAAAATGAGAGAAAAGCTGCATTACGTGCCTTGGAATATATGGGACTTACTCCTGGTGTTCCTATTGTAGACATTCCAATTGATCGCGTGTTTATTGGTTCGTGTACTAACTCTAGACTGGAAGACTTAATGGAGGCCTCACATGTTGTAAAAGGAAAAAAGGTCTCTCAAGACGTCAGAGCTATGGTAGTACCAGGCTCACAACGAGTGAAGATGGAAGCAGAAAAATTAGGCTTGGATGAAATCTTCAAAAATGCAGGGTTTGAATGGAGAGAGTCTGGTTGTAGCATGTGTCTTGGAATGAATCCTGACATTCTGTCTGCTGGTGAACGATGTGCAAGTACATCCAACCGAAACTTTGAAGGAAGACAGGGTAGCGGAGGAAGGACTCATTTGGTCAGCCCAGTTATGGCTGCAGCAGCAGCAATTGATGGTCACTTTGTGGATGTTAGAGACCTACTCTAAAAGAGACGAGAAAAAATGGAGCCATTTAAAGTTATTAAAAGCAAGGTTACTCCTATAGACATGATCAACGTAGATACAGATCAGATCATTCCAAAACAATTTCTTAAATTAGTTAGTAGGACTGGATTTGGTAATTACTTATTTTATGACTGGAGGTTTGATAAAGATGGAAAACCGAAAAATAAATTTGTATTAAATAATCCTAAATATGCACAGCGACAAATCTTGCTTACACGTGATAATTTTGGGAGCGGAAGTTCCCGTGAGCATGCTGTGTGGGCAATTCAGGATTATGGGTTTAAGGTTATAATCGGATCATCTTTTGCAGACATTTTCTATAACAATTGCTTCAAAAATGGAATTTTGCCTATAACACTAAACCATGAGGAAATTGATTACTTGTTTAGTAGAAGTGAGGATATTGAAATTGAGGTAGAGTTAGTAAATCAAAGGGTAATTGCAGGATCGGAAGTAATCAGATTTGAGATAGATGATTTTAGAAAGAAAAATTTGATTGAGGGTTTAGATGATATACAAATGACTTTACAGTTAGAATCTGAAATCGCCGAATATGAAAGAGAGAGCAAATGTTTGTCGCTCGACAATATTTAAATTATTAGAACTAGACTTAGATATTTATTACTTCTAAAACAAAGTGGATAATAAAAATATAATAAAGAAATGGCTAAACTTATAATTACTGGAAATCCTGGTGTCGGAAAGCACACAATTGCGAAATTTATTTCAGAGAAATATAACAGAACAACATTAATTGACATCAATAGGATCGCAATCGAAAACGATGCTATTCTAAGAAATAGTAATGATGAATACGGTATAGAAGTCGATGTTAAAAAGTTGATTAAATTGATGACACAGGAGCTCAAATCGCAAAAAGATGTAATAATCGTAGGACACCTTGCTCCATATGTATTAAAATCTAACGGATTTGATCTTGTTGTTGTTTTGCGACGGTCTCCTTATGAATTAATCAAGATATTTACGGCTAGGAAATATTCACCTGAAAAATCAAGAGAAAATGTTGCAAGTGAGATACTGGGTATCACTCTTTATGATGCAGTAAAAACCTTTGGAAAAGATATTGTTGCAGAATTTGACACTACAGGGAAATCAGTTCAATATGTTACAAACAAGATACTTTCCTCGGTAAAAAAAACGAAAAGAAAAGTAGGATCAATTGATTGGCTTTCGCTGCTCTATGAAAATGGTGATATACAGAAGTTTCTAGAATAGATCTTTTTGTATATACATTTTGGTAAAAATCTATTATAATCAATATTTTATTGTATAATTATATTATGTAATTAAAAATCGTTTTAATAGTGTATTATTTTCTAACTTTGAAATTCATATATATTGCTAAGAGCATAACCCACGATGAAACATCATGGCTTCTGTGTTTACAAGAAAATTTGGAGAAGAGACACTGCTATTTCTAGGAAAAAAAGTGTCTGTAGAAACTTCGGATCAAAAAATTTACAATGGAACGTTAACTGGTATTAATGAAAAACTTGATGTTGTTCTAGACAATCTGGAGGGCCATGGGATCCTCAAGCTAATCCTTAATGGATCGTTTATTAAGGATATTAAGCTTATGGAAAAGCCGTTTGATTTTAAAGCTCTGTCGGATAGACTTTCTAGGGTATTTCCGGGTCTAGTCAGGATCAGAGAGGATGTGGGAGCTATTATAGTGATGGACAAAATAAAAGTAACTCAAGGAGGAATTGAAGAAGGAGCAGGCCTGGCAGCAGATAGAGTCAAAGCAATTTATGATGAATTTATGAGGGAGACCAAGAAGTAAGATTTGTCTTTTGAGATCAGATTTACTGATCTGGCAGCTCGAATTGGAAGATTGGAGACCACTCATGGAGTTCTTGAAACACCAGCCTTTATTCCTGTAGTTCATCCAGTAAGACAGGCTATTAGCTCAGAATTTTTGAAAGATTTGGGCTTTAATGGAGTAATCACCAATGCATATATTGCATTACGCCATTATGGTGACGAGGCAAGAAAAAGAGGAATCCATAATATTATAAAATACGACGGAATAATTATGACAGACTCAGGTGGTTATCAGGTTTTAGAATATGGATCTATTGGCATCGACCACGCGATAATCGCTCAATTTCAAAAAGATATCAAAAGTGATATCTGTGTTCCACTTGATAAACCAACTGGTAGAGGGCTGAAATATGAAACAGCAAAAGACTATGTAGATCAGACACTCAAAAATGCAAAGGAAACCCTTGAAATAGTCTCAGCAGAAAAGAGGGACAGCGATACAAATAATAAAGCTGATCCTATTTGGGTAGGCCCGATACAAGGTAGTGAACATTCAGATTTGGTCAAATATTCTGCAGACACCCTCGACCAAATGGGATTTAGACTCTTGGCTCTTGGTAGCCCTGTTGAATTAATGGAGGCGTATGAATTTGCAACACTATCCTACATGATAGCAACTACAAAGCGTTCTATTCCTTCAAAGCCGTTGCATCTGTTTGGAGCAGGCCATCCACTTACAATTCCTCTAGTCGTTGCATTAGGATGTGATATGTTTGACTCTGCATCGTATATGTTGTATGCTAGGTTTAACAGATACATGCATAAAAATGGTATAAGTAGACTAGAAGATCTTTCATATTTGACCTGCCCTTGTCAAATCTGCTCCAGCTATACGATCAAAGAACTAGTGGAGATGGAAAAAGATAAACGGACGATAGAAATAGCAAAGCATAACCTCTATGTTTTGAAATCAGAGATTTCTTCAGTAAAACAAGCTATTATTGACGGTAAATTATGGGAATATATAATGCAAAAGGCACATTGTCATCCAAAACTTATGGAAGCCACACAACTTTTTAAAAACTTTGAATTTTTGGAATCAGGAACTCCGTTATTCAAAGAGAAAGCGGTCTTTCTTTATGATCCCATTGACCAATACAGACCAGAGGCTTTACGTTTCAGAAGAATGACATCTAATTTTAGAAAGTTGAAAAACAAAAAAATGTTAATCTTATGTGTGGAATCAAACACTCATCCATTTTACTCTACTTCGGACTTCCTTGGGATCGTGAAAAAATATCCCGCTGCTCAAATTTGTACATATAATCCCTTTCTAGGCATTATTCCTGTAGAAATATGTGATATATTTCCAGCATCACACAACATGATGTCTAGAAACCAAAAATATCATGTAGATGATTATCCCAGTTTTATTGAATCTTTATTGCGATTTATTTCTTCAAATAAATTCGAAGAAATAATAGTAATAGCAGATAATTTTATGCAGAATGTACTTAAAGATATAAAAATAAAAGAACTAAATTTAAAAATAACAATTTTTGATTATAATAGAGATATTATTTCGTAAATGTTAGCAATAGGAATTATTTAGAGACATTTTTATAAAGCGGCTTTTTGAGTCAATAGTATACCGATCCAAATCATACGTTTCTTTTTTATATTTCATTATTTTGAATGAAACTAGTATGTCATTTTATACGAACTATGTTACTAGGTTGATATATACAAGTCGTGTTATCCCTTTGACATGTACATGTCAAAATCACTCAAATATGAATCGTTTCTAGGCTTACTATTGTTCGGAATACTCGTTTCTGCTATTTGGTCTAATACTGTTGCTGTTTATGCACAACAAGCATTGTCGCCGTCGTCGCCATCCGTGTCACAGATACCATCATATATTGCACACGGAGTTAAAATTATCTCACCTACTAAAGGTCAAAATGTTCCAACGGGTACTCTTGCAGTCTCCGGAACATCCAATGATAATGCTACTTCTGATTGTCATGTTAGTGTAATTGTAAATGGTATAAAGCCTTATCAAAACGCTTCAGCAACTGGTCCTGGTGGTGCAAATGATTATTCAAAATGGAACTTTACAGTATCATCTAAATATACCGTTATCAAAGAAGGATTAAATAAATTAACTGCTAAATTCTATTGTAATCCTAATCCTTCAATAGCATCCTTTTATAGTATAAACGTAACTGGAACAACTACAGGGGTATTGGCAAAACCTGTGGCATCATCTGCTACAATACAAAGTGCTCCTGTTAGCGTGGATAGCAATATTACCAATGTATCTGGAAAAAAACAAACGGAGTTAATAAATCATAGCTCTGATCCTATATGTTGTACAAAAGTGTCTTCTACTACATCTAATTTAGGACCAGTAAATAATACGCCTGTAGTAGACAATAATCATCATGCTACCCAACCTAACACTAGCGATAATATAGCAGAATCGGCAACGCAGCAACTGCAATCAAAAACAAAGAAGATCTCTACATCCACTGTCCAAAAGATTGACAGTAGTTCTAAAGACAACAAATTACAAGATAATAGTGACAGCACTAATATGATAATAAGTAATGCTATAAATCATAATCATGATAATAAAGCATTAGCAATTTCTATGTTTATTGCAAAGAATCCTGTCTCTAGCGGAAGTACGCAAACTATTACAGTTACAGTTACTGATGCAAATTCAAATGATAAGATTGTTAGATCCAATATAGAAGGAAGTATAAATTACAACAACGGTAAAACAAAGAAGTTTGTTGGTATTACAGATGGTTCCGGAGAGTTTTCATATTCTTGGAAGATAGACAAGAACTCTGATTTAGGTGTGGTCAACATTAACATGCAAGCATCCAAATTTGGATATTATTCAGTAGTTAAGGCAGAACAATTTGTTATAATTGCACATCAAAATAACAATGATGCTAGTGTCTCGCACAGTACCAAAAGCGTAGATGAATTAAGCCATACTAGAATACTTACTTTACCTGTTTCACATAGAGACAATTCTGTTAATTCAAACCACAATACTAAACCTACTCAGGATAATAACGACAAAAATGTAAACAATTTCAATCAAGATAGTACTTTTGGTATTAACAATATTAAAAAAAGTGTTCATGGTATGACACATAGAGACAATTCTGTTAATTCAAACCACAATACTAAACCTACTCAGGATAATAACGACAAAAATGTAAACAATTTCAATCAAGATAGTACTTTTGGTATTAACAATATTAAAAAAAGTGTTCA
>JAICSL010000289.1 GCA_025936955.1 Nitrososphaeraceae archaeon | reverse complement strand
GTCAAAGCTGGGCTCAACGCAACACCAGTTATAGATCGTATTTATTTTCACTCAGTATATTTCCGTGAACCAGGTGGAGTACTCTTTGAAATAGCTACCAATCCGCCTGGCTTCGCAATAGATGAAACGGTAGAAGAACTTGGCACACATTTGATGTTGCCGCCATGGCTGGAATCGGTACGCAAGGATCTTGAGAATGTTCTACCGCCAGTACATCTACCCCACAACATAGAAAAAGGACAAAAACATATGTTAAACGAGAAACAAGAGCGATTTGATAATAAAGGCAACTGAAGTTGATAAAAATGGACAAGAAGAAAACTGAACTTGGTTTCATCCACAGTTTCATACCTTCAAGAGTCGAAGAAAGCGAAGATGGTCCATCAACAAGAAGAGGTAGAGGAGAAACAGAAACACAAGGAAAAGCATTTACAACTTTTCTTTTACTTCATGGGACTGGAGGAAACGAACAAGATCTAATACCTTTGGCTTATGAGCTCGATAAGAAAGCAGCAATACTAAGCCCCAGAGGAAAAGTATTAGAGAATGGTATTACACCCAGATTCTTCCGCAGACTGGCAGAAGGAGTCTTTGATTTAGAAGATCTGAAATTCCGTACAAATGAGCTAGCAGACTTTGTAAATGATGCATCAAAAACTTATAATTTTGATCTGCGACATGTAACAGCTGTAGGATATTCTAATGGTGCAAACATAGCAGCTAGTATGTTATTGCTTCGTCCAGAAATACTCTCTTCTGCTATTCTTTTTCGTGCTATGGTTCCATTTGTACCACAAGCATCACCAGATCTTAGTAACAAATATATCTTCATGTCTTCTGGACTAATGGATCCAATAGTTTCAAAACAAGAGGCAGAAAGGCTTTATAGTATGTTTAAAAATGCAGGTGCTAAAGTATCGCTCATTTGGCAACAGAGTGGGCATGAGTTAACAATGGATGAAATTCGGAAAGCAAAAGAATGGCTGATGAATTCAACTTCTTCTTCTTTTCTTTAGTTATATGATATGATAACTATTGACGATAGATATTCATATGCAATCAAAATATGATTGGTCGTCAGTATATCTATTTTAGATCTTCGATGTAGTTGTTGTTGTTGTTTTTTTTTGTTCGCTCTGCTCCAATGAGATTTATTTCTATTATCCAATCGCATGCAAAAATCAACGTTATAGATTAGACATTAATTACTACCATTATAAAACAGTGTAAGATGTCAAACACTCTGAATACAATAAAATGTTAAGCACAACAAGGTCAGAATAAAACAGGGATAAAAAGAGAGGAAATAACCAATGTACTCTTGGAGTTTTTTAAAGAACTCGAAGAAAAATCTACAGGTATGAAAGGATTTATGGTAATGGATGACTTGCAAGACTTGGAAGAATCCATTGTACTTACCTTCTGGGAAAGAAAAGAAGATATGGATACATTTTATAAATCAGATAACAATGCATTAAACGATTTAGTTGAAAAGTTAAAACCTTCATTTGAACAATCACCTATAAGGAAAGACTACCGTGTATCTAAATTCAAAGTGCAGCAATAGTCAAGTCTAATCTGCATATTGCACACTGCTATAGTGTAAATATTAAAGTATTATTACTGACTGAACTATTCTTCTAGTTTGATGTTTTGCAATTCTACCTGTGTAATAATAGCTTGAATACATATATTTCAGAATTGATACGATCGGCACTTTTTTTCTCGTACCGTATATTTCAAGAAATAATGTATCCTATCCTACCTTTAATTTCTTCTTGCTCAAATTAACAAAAGCGTAGCCACGGGGCAACAATTTCTTTTTCTCTAAATCTTCATTTTGAGGCAAATACAAATCTATGTAACTCCATAATTTAGTTCCATCTTATCTCATATAATAAAAAGACAGTACTTGATCGAGATAATCTTCCTCAATATTCAAGGGCGTGACTTGTTATGTAATATTCGCGTTTGCTGGAAAGAATCGTAGTAATGATCATTATGATTGTAGTCATATTTACAGCATATTTTCATAGGTTGATTCTTTAATCATGTTGGTGTATTGTTAGAATGTTGGAAAATAAAAATAATAATAAAGTTGCAATAATTACTGGAGCAAGTAGCGGTATAGGATATGCTACTTCTTTAGCATTATCTAAAACTGGTATAAGAGTAGCAGTTGGAGCAAGACGTATAGATAGACTACAAGAACTAGAAAAGCAAATTGTCAAAAGCCGTGATGAAGAAACAGGAGGAGAAGAAATATTTATGCAAAAAAAACTAGATGTTACAAGCAAATCAGATTGTGATTCATTTGTTGATACCGTAGTTAAAAAATGGGGAAAAGTTGATATTCTAATTAACAATGCTGGTTTGATGCCTCTAAGTTATTTTAAGAATTGCAAAGTCAAAGAATGGGAACAGATGATTGATGTAAACATCAAAGGAGTTCTCTATTGCACTGCTGCAGTAATACCATATATGTTAGATAAAAAATCAGGACATATCGTCAATATATCTTCTGTTGCAGGAAGAATAGTATTTGCTGGAGGAAGTATCTACTGTGCGACAAAACATGCAATTACTGCGTTTAGCGAAGGATTAAGAAAGGAATTAAGCCCTGAATATGACATACGAGTTACGTGCATTGAACCGGGAGCTGTTTCAACAGAATTATTGGAAACAATAACAGATGAATCCATGGCAAAGTTTGCACAAGCCTCAAAGAATATGGAAAGATTACAGTCAGAGGACGTATCAAATGCGATCTTGTATGCAGTACAAGCACCAAGTCATGTGAATGTCAATGAGATATTAATAAGACCAACAGCACAAGAAAGATGATAGTAATAATTACTAGTTATTCAAAAAGAGTT
>JAICSL010000046.1 GCA_025936955.1 Nitrososphaeraceae archaeon | reverse complement strand
TTAAATTGATCCTCGGTATGGCCATTTTAGTCAGGACTGATTCCAAAAGATCTAGATATGATATGGCGTCATCAGATGCCATTCTAGGCTTTGTGAAGAAATAATAAGTCAACTAATGAGTCATTTGTGAGATAAATTTTATTATTTGAAGCATCCTCAACAGCTTGAATCCAAATAGAATATATTATTAGTTATCCTTAAAAGTTCATTTCACTATCTTGAATGCGAATAATGCTAGTACATCTGATCTTTCGTCTTAAGTTCAGAAAACTGCATCAACCTAGCAAGGGAAAAGCCTCGAAGTTCTTCAGCGAAACATATACTCAAAAGTCTCAATTTAACAATTTATTTGATTAACTGAGAATTCCCTGCAACTAGGAATATGATCACCTTAATTTTATTATACTTAATTTTCCCTGTATGAAAGTTGCCAGTTGGGAAACCTACATTACTTGTAAAGATCTCGATTCGTTGTCCTCTAATCATAGTATTATATGTTATAAGAATTCAGGCTATAATCATTCCGAGCGATCTGCTTTTGTTCGATGATTCATGCTAACTTTAAAAACATCATGCGAACTCATGGACTATCTTGAACAAGCCATACTGCAACAACAAATTTTGCGCCAAAAAAATTGGAGTTTAAGACTACTTCTGTCTATCATTACCACGATCTAATTATTTAGAAGAATCCGATACGATACCAAATATAGGACTATCTCCGAAATGGTTCATAGTTTTGGTAGAATCTGGTGATATGCTTACTGCTTTTCCTTGCATAATGCTTATTCCAACCGGAACGTCTGCAACAGGTCCATCCTTCATGGTAATAGTAGCAGTCCCATTAATTTTTGCTGATCCCCCTCCGTCAGATGATGAAGTTGTCTGCTTAAAGCCATAAACGGAATGTTCATGTTTCGCTGATCCATTTAACATTACCATTTCAAACTTAGCGTTAAATGAATTAGCAGTAGGAGGATTTGTAGATGAACTTTTATCTAATGGATTTGCCAGAGTCATATTCCAAGGTCCTTCTAGTATCCAAGCAGGTTTTCCTTCTTTGTTATTTTGTAAACTCGCAATTTCTCCGGTCAACATATTAGAAGTAGACGCTGAACTATTAGTACTTGATTGTGCTGCTGCTGGTGGTATTACTAATGCAATATTGGCAACAGCAAATACATTTGCCTGTACAAGTGTTGTTATTGTAGTAATCAATATTGCACTTGTGAGAAGGTATTTGACGCACGTGTTCTTTGACATTAACAGAATAGGATATTAATCTTATTTAAGAGTTATAACAAAAATAATTACTGAAAATCGATCTTAGCACTAGAAGATAAATGGAATAGTAAAACTACTCCAAATGCAATAAGGCGAAATCATTTGAATATTTGTAACATACATTTGAAAATAATTAACACTCTAATTAATTCTTAAACAAAATTATTTTCAGATTCAGCATTTTGAAGTTTTCATTTTTTATGATAAATTATCTTTAAGAAGAAAATATTATGGAAAAATAAGGAAAATACATTTATTATATATTTCTGATATTATATGGTATAAAATCAATGGTATTGTATGGATTACTTTGCAGCTTAGGTGTAAGAGGGGGATTAATTCTCGGAATGACGGTTGCAGAATTTTTGACATCATATTGGAATTCAATGCATAATTCAATGCCTCCTCCCCAAGTCTATATTCTGAACAGAAGAATACATCATGGTGAGTTAGGAGCGTTATTAGCAATATCTTCTTTGTTCTTGAGGATGTCTTCACTTCCATCTACAACAATAGGGATATTAGCCGGTGTAGGTTTTGGTCTTCTTAAAGATGATATTGCAGATATTGGAGAGTGGTTCAAACTAAGAAAGGAAAAAAAAGACAAAAGACAAACAACAATAAATACAATATTTCAGATCCAAAAAGATCCAGGAATTTCGACAAGGACATTCCGTGGATCTAAAAACGATAATAAATCGGAAAAAGGCTTAGACAATTCTCTACGAGGAATCAAAATCCATAAAGATGAACAGCTATCAGATAATAGTGAGCCTCACCGAAGGAAACAAATCCAAAGTTTAATAGAGGCTCAATCGGAGATGTTAAATGATATACAATCACAGATAAATGATTCAAGACATTTGTTGTTTGGTAGAAAAGGCTTTTGATATCTTAAGAGTGAAACACCCTAAACAGTCAGTCTAGCGATTCTATCAGTAATTTTATATACATATCGCCATAAAACCATACCTTACTTTGACAAAAATAATGTTGGTATCAATTATTACATAAGATATCTTATTTTCAATATTTGTTACTTCGATACCAAAACAAAATGAGACCATTTTCAATACTAACGATAGCATTGAGCTCTTTTTCTATCATCCTATATAACACGATAGATTATCGATTGAATATACGATTGAATATAATTGGAATGCCCTATAACGATCATTTAGGATACTAGCACGTTTGGAAATTCGTTTTTATTATTTTAAATAATAAACATGATATATCAAATTCGTCTCTGGCAAGTCCATCTTGGAAGGTTCCTACCATAAATTGATATCATCATTTGTTTTTCGATTAAGCTTGTCTACTCGTTCACTTGTTCTTTTTATCCAACCATAATTTCCATATTTTATCAAAGTCTTTAATTACTTTACCTTAATCATGTTATGAGTCTCAAGTTAGTTTAAGTCGTTGTTTAAACAGAGGAAAGGTGTTATTTCCTAATTTTGGCCAACATACCAATCGACTTATACATCAGAGTTCAATTCACACTTAATGGACAATTCTATGGGGCACTTAGGCTATGAAAATTGTTATTTTCTTTCAATTCTGAATTGATTTAACGTCTGGTATTTGGGAGTCGTCTCTGGCCTAGTTTATCTTTTCATAATAATAAAACTAGTTCGCCCAGTTCGTCAGCATGTCACACTCTCGACATAAAACTGCCTTACTATTATTAGCTGCTCCATTCCCACACCTAATACAAAAGATTGTAAACTGTACGGGTAAAGATGATATGATTGACATTGCTACTACTCTTATAGCCTAGCTGATATATAACTCAACTGTCCGGGCATGGCTTAGCTTTCGATCTGATATTATTTTTAATCTCCTATACGAAAATATCATCGAATTTTGAAACAAGAATAATATATTATTTCAGTTAAGTTAAAACGAGGAATAAATTCAAACATTCTTTTTAAAAAACGGTTCTGTGAGTTTAACAGTTAGTCTGTTAGACCCAGTATCTGTTAGAATAATATTCTTTCCGATTTTTGAAAATCCTATCAACAAAAGATATCCAATTCTTATCTGATTATCCTGTTATCATTTCAAAAAACGATTTACGACTTAGATAGGACAGGCATCATTTACCTGATCTTACTGCTTATTCATATCCGGGCTTCAGTTCTGGATGACAGTTTGAACTATTATGAAAATATCAAGCGAATAGAAGCCCTCTGAAGGGAGGAATTAATTACGAGTACAATTAGACTCATATTAAACAATCTAAAAATCCCCCATCTTTCTTAATAATGAGAGTTAGACCACAATTTTTTACCTTGTTAATCTGAAGATATTTTTTAACACGGGCCCTATGAAAGACGGACAAATCGTCGAATATTCTTATATTAAAAAATCTTTCATTTAACCATCTGGATATTAAATAGAATGTGCTAAAAATAAACTCATTATAGGCAACGAAAAATCCCTTCAATTGATGTTTCCATATTAAGGCAAAAGCGTGTCTTGATGAGTAATCAATAGATAGAATCCAGAAGGTACTTTGAATATCAAACCTAAGATACCATTGGAATAGTTAGTCATTTATAAGAATGGATACAGAATGACTATTTTGAAACGACATCAAGCTAAATAACATAAACTTTATACAAATTCTCTTAGTTAATCCTGTAGTTAAATGATATCAGTATTACAAGAATGAATATTGAAATGGAATCATTGAAATCAGCTTAGAATGACTTTAGTCCTTGGCAATAATTTGTGATATATCAAAAAGATAGTCATCTGAGTTTTTAACGAGTAGCTGTTAAGAAATATGGTTAAGAAACATGGTTAAGAAATATGGTTAACAAATCAGGTTATCACTTTATTCTCGAGTGTTCTTTATTACTAAATTTAACGGATAGTTTAATTATAAGCTTATCGAAGGATTTCTATGGACCAAGGCGAACCAGGCTTAGACTATGATGATCCGAATCTGAATCCGATAGTTTGTGACCTCTGTAATCAAAAATTTGAAAGTCTAGATAAATTGGGAGAGCATCAAAAACAAGCCCATGATATGTAATAGTAAAAATATATCAGAATCTAATAAATAATAATGTATAAACTTAGGATAAAATCTTCCCGTGATTCACATTTTAATGATTATTATCCCAGTATTTGTTTCGAATGAGAACGGTATTTGATATTCAAACAGATTAATCGAATATTTATACTTAGATAGATAATGATATAATTAAATTCAATTTGTTGTGATCATAGCAGTGGTTTTTATTTCCTTATTCTTTAAATTATCTCCAAATGACTACAGAAATAAAATTTCTTTTCTAGAGGAACTTTATTGATCAACTCGACTAAAACCCATTCCTACTAAAGTGCTGACAAAGGCTATTTGCTTTTAGTAAATTGAAGTCGCAGCAGGCATGGGATAGAAGTTCACAATTGAGCCTTTAGTCCTGGAAAAAATAGAGTATCATCTTGAAAAAGATATGCTTTGAGTTAGACTATCACGACATTGTAAAACTCCAGAATTAAGAAGAATACAATTTTCTGGTATCATTTTGGGATCTGTCATGCCGGATAGATTTCCACTAGTCATAAAGTCCATTGCCTGCGTTTGATTTAATGTTGTCATAGTCTTCATACCCATCATGGATAGCTGTAGCTGTGCTAGATTCAATTGTTCAAGCGCTGCACTAGTATTACCGGTAGTTAGCGCTTTATTCGCGTCCATCAAATGCATTCTCGCTGATGCAATCATCGCTGAAGTCATATTAGAGTTGTCAGCCCCTTCACTAGTTTGTTGTGCGCGTACCGCAGATAATGCTATGTTATTTGTTATAAATTCAACCATTATAATCATTAGGGTAACTACTATAACACATCTCCTATGATTCAACATATTGCATAATCAATAAAGTATAATATATAAGGCTTCAAATATTTCAATTGTAATCCAAGCGAAATTTTTTTCCTTAAACCTAAACACATCTAGTAATGAATTATCTTTATTAAGGTTACTTGGGTCAACGACGCTTCAATAACAGGCTTTTGTAAATTGCTTCTTAATTCATATGATATTTCACTTTTTTCAAGGATATTCTCGGGATTACAAGTATTTCTATGAAGTTAAGTTTCTCTGATTTAAACATAGAGAAGAATGAAAATGAAATATCTGTAAGTTAGGATATTAGCAATTAATGCAGAGTCGATAAGCTAAAAGAGAATCATTTAAAACATATTTACCCCACTTTTTAACATAAAGAGGCGTGCTCAAGGTAAGATTAAAGTATGAAAGAGGAACTCTGCTTATATCAGGTGGCATTCGCCATATACCCTATGCTTCTTTGGACCCACGATCAAATTGTCTGAGGGCACAAGCCCTGTACTATTATAACATAATAGAGTATCTGAGACAAAGTCAGGTGGAATACGATGATAGTGATGTTTTAGATCTTGTACCTTCTCCAGTTTTGACAGCAATAAGGAATGGCAGCCATATTTTATTGAGAGAATATCAACAAAAAGCACTTGTTAACTGGGAAACTGCAGGTAGGAGAGGTTGTGTTGTATTGCCGACAGGATCTGGTAAAACTATTATCGGAATCAAGGCGATTGAAATGGTAAATTCTGCATCTCTTGTAATAGTTCCCACTATTGATCTAATGAATCAATGGACTACGGTTCTTTCTGAGTACTTTAGTAATCTGAAAATAGGGAATTTAGGGGGAGGATCGGAAGATATTCAAGCAATTACGGTGTCCACGTATGATTCAGCATATATTAGAGCATCAGCTCTAGGTAACAAATTCTCGCTAATAATATTTGATGAAGTGCATCACCTTGGAGCACCAGGTTACCGAGTTATTGCTGAAGAGTTTGCGTCTCCATTCAGATTGGGACTAAGTGCTACCATCGAAAGAGAAGACGAGATGCATAAAGAATTTCCAAAACTAGTTGGAGGTGTGGTGTTTCAAGCCGATACCCGCCAACTTGCCAAAGAAAGGCACCTAGCCTCTTATGAAATTCAAAGAAAACAAGTGTTTATGACTGCAGAAGAATATGAGGAATATAAAATATACTCTGATATTTATCAAGCGTCGCTATTAAGCCTAGGCCTAAATATGAAAGGTCCTCTTGCCTTTCAAAAGCTAATAATGATGTCAGGTCAAAATAAAATGGCAAGACAGGCCGTGTTAGCAAGGAACAAAGCAATGGATATAGCATTAAATAGCCAGTCTAAAATAGAAGAGTTGAGACAAATTCTCTCAGCCAATATAAGGAGAAAGACGATTATTTTTACTCAGCATAATAAATTAGTATATAAAATTTCTGACAGGTTTCTTATCCCATCTATAACTCACAAATCAAATAGTATGGAACGACAGGATGTTCTCGAAGGTTTTAGGGATGGCAGATATAATGTGATAGTCAGTTCTAAAGTATTGGATGAAGGAGTTGACGTTCCAGATGCAGAGCTAGGCATAATACTGAGTGGAACTGGTAGCGGCAGAGAATTCATTCAAAGATTAGGAAGACTCCTAAGACCAAAGCCAGACTCAAAAGAGAATAAAGCTAAATTAATTGAGATAGTTTCTGCAGGTACGAAGGAGACAGCCACAAGCATCAAGAGAAAAATGGCTTTTAGGAAAAGCCAGCAAAATTATTAATTGGAATTTACTGGCTTGTCTAAGCACTCTAGTGGAATCTAAATCCGTGGTTTACTTGAGCCCCAGACAATATCGAACTGAACCTGTCAATTCATAAAAACTAATTTTTATTTATGCATAAAATTCGGTATAGCACATGGTCTCAAAAGACACGATTATTCCAATAATAATTGGGGGGGGATAAGAGTAAATGATAATAATGTGTTATACGTGCGGGCCAGTAATTATTCTTTTTACCTTCGAGTTTTTCTGCCAAAGGAATTATACTAGACCTTTAATTAGATATTTGTAACAATTGAAAGTACAACTAAACCTAAACTGAGTAAATGCTAATAGAAAGGATGAATCAGATATCTTCGATTGTACAGAAAGAAGATCTCAAATACAATTGATATTTTGTTATATCTTGTACATTGTTCCCTATTTTTGTGTCCTTTTTAATGCAGGGTGTAATCATAAGATTCAATCCCCTTATTCGATTTCTTACTAGACACAGCCAAATTAACATGGAATAAATTTACTCTAGAATCTAACGATATACTTACTGGAAATTTAAGAGGATTAGTTTAACCTTCGATTCTAAAGTTTTAGGATATAGAATATAATAGAATAGAATATTTATGGCACCGCTTTTATATGTCTGTTAGCGTACCTGAAGAGTCCTTTTAGATATAGACAGTTTTTTTATATCTTGGATTTGAATGACATTAATCAACGTTTACGTATTAGAGTTTGGGAGATGTTTCAGTTTTTAAAAATGCAACCGTTCATATTTGCGATCAAGCTACAGTTTTTCTGAACTAATAATGAGCTACGGATCAAGAAGCGGATATGGCAATAGCGGCGGCTTTAACAGGGGCTTCAGCCCAAAACCTGTTGAAACAGGGAAGGAATATGACGTACAGATTACCGAGACAAGTAGAAAAGGCGACGGCATTGCAAGGGTACAAGGATTTGTTATATTTGTGAAGAACGGACAAGTTGGACAGAGTGTAAAGGTAAAAATTACGCAAGTAGGAGAGCGATTCGCTACAGCAGAAGTTGTTTGAAAGAGATTATCATTATTAAAGCTATCTGCAAATATATTCCCGAACTCTTTTTATATAATGATCCTCCGTTTAAAGATATGACTCATATTAGGCCTAGGATAGGATAGAAGACCGAAGAACTTTTTGTACGTATAAGATTACAGATCTGACCAGATTTGAGATCATCGGTTTACTCATCTTTAAGAGTGGACTTTGGAATTTTAAAATGGCCCTTCATGCTTAATAGATAACTATAATGAGATAACCTAATAACCGAATCAAAAAGGGGTTTGAAAATATGCAATTATGGACCGTTTGACGAGTATCCTCTGATAGAATTTAATGATTAAAAATCGGACTTATAAGATAGATAACTTCTATTGAGTAAAGTAATTAATTTTCATCCTCAGAATGCCGATAAATTCATTAGTCCAAACATTAACAGCCCAAGCAACCAGCCCTTTGAGTGAAATCTCAGTCAAAGGAGGCGGCGTCTGAATTATGAGTACGAGGCCTTACCTGATAGAATTAGGGAGAAATGTTCCTGCACTCTAATTGGAATGGTTATCAGCAGATAGATAGATTGAAATGACAGTTATTATACTTCCTTTGTGGATTCATGAACTGATTGAGCTGAGAGCAATATTTTGTTTTGTTCTAATTTCTTTGTTCTTAGGTTCGCTTTGAATTTCAAGTTACGTGGCCTAGTCCTCAGTCGGTATCCGCAACACGGACACCATAATCCATCCCATCTTATGAACAATTCACATACCTGGCAACGCTTTTGTCCGTTCTCATATCTCCCTTGATGTACTGGTTTTTGAGCTTTATGACGTATACATATACCTTTACAAGTCAATTCTAATCATACTCATCATTACTTCCATATAGATGGTTGACATTATGATTTATATTACATCAAGTCAGCCGCCGTGATTTGTATATATGTGAGGTTCAATAGCATTAAGTTCATTTAAAATATTCTGATCCAGAGATCTTGTGTAGTTAATAATTAATATATATCAATCTACATCATAGAGTGTAATATTAGCCTTGTAAAGTAATTATTTAATTGGGAGATCCAGTAAGTAGATACTATGACTGATTCTAAAAATACTGGTTAGTCTATATTTTTAGTGT
>JAICSL010000319.1 GCA_025936955.1 Nitrososphaeraceae archaeon | reverse complement strand
GTATCTGGATGGATTATCTCTGATCGTTAGTCATGTCTATTAGCAAAACAAGATATCTCGAAGTCGCTGGTCCATCTTCTTATTCGACTACATCAAGATTCTATGATCAGACATAACTCATCTATCATTACCCAGATCTTTTGCTGTTATTCTCGCGTGGTATTTGAGTGCTACCAACCGTCTGTATACTACTGTTGCAACCAATAGAGCGTTTGTTGACTGCCTATTTTCTCAACCGGTATAGGAAATAGACTAAAGCAAAAGGAAGCATGGCAATAACATAGCCAAAATTATTAATTAGCGGAGCAAAAGCAAGTACCATTCCAAGATATAGCGTAAAGAACGTGGGTGCAAGTCCAAACATTATAAATCTATGAGCTCTTCTTTTGAATTTCCCCAAGTCACGGTATGGGAACTGTAAGTGATGGTAGATAACAGGCATTACAAAAAGTGATACTGCAATTGTTATAGAAAATAATGCTAACACAAGTATAATCTTGTGAGCGTATTCAAGTCTATTTGCGGCAGTGATGGATATATTTAATAGAAAACCGAAAAGTACTCCGCTGAAAGTTGTTAGAAGTGTGCTTTCTTTTAAAACAGTATCGTAGTCGCGAAGCAGACTGTCTTTAGAGTTATCCTCATCTTCTTGCATCTATATTATTTGGAAATGAAATTATAATAATCTTCAAAAATGTAGAATAAATAGATATGAGAATTCTAGTCAAGCCTCAACGAATAGATCTCTTTTCTTCACTGCTATTCAATTGATCTTTTTGGTCCATACTTTGAAATTTTACATCGGGACATCTTCTCTATAGTAGATGAATTAACTGCAGTTATTTTTTATTATTTCTATCCATCCATTCTCCAACATAATTTGTCGTTCTGAAAGTCCGTTTATGGACCACAAGGAAGTAATAGTAGGATAACGATATGACTGCATGGCTTTTTACTAAAACATTTGGTGCACTTACTAGCTCATAAACAACGACTAGCAGAACTTTATAATTTCTTATCGGCTACTGCTCTTATGATTTTATCTTTTTCTCTGTTGAGATCATCATGTGTCATTCCGTTGGCCAAAATGATAACATTCCTAGTATCGTCATTGACATCTTTCTCTGTAAAAATAGCTGCATGTGAAGAATTCTTTAATATTTGAATAATCGAATCGTCATCTGTAGGAAGATCAAGTTCTAGGTCCTTTAATGGAACTATGGAACCATAGTTATCAATATCTAGCTGGGTCACTGTTACTTTGTGTTCTAAAGTATTGAGCTCGTTTATTTTGACTAACATTACTCTGAATATATATGGACTAGCATTCTTCTAAGTTTTTCTCTTAACTAAATGCTATCCTTACTCGCGGACGATGCTTGATAGACAAGATTGTGTCTGCTAATATTTTATCTAAATATAGTGGTGACAGTTTCTGTCTTGGGTACTGTTTATGTACTTCATGTTGTAAGTCGTAAGGAATAATGGAAAAAAGTATAAGCTGGTTGTTTATGAGTGATCGTTTTATTTTTCAAAAGAATTGTTGACCAATTTCACTAATATTCTTGTTTGTGACAGGTGGAATGAAATAATGCCCCCCACCAAATGGTATAGTTGCGAGGAACTCGCCAGTTGGAACAGCACCTAACTGTGAAGGACCTGCCAATCCTTCTCTTCCGGTATTTTGTGCATCACGATGATTTGTTGTATCTATTTTCTCTCTCAGAACATCATTGTCGTCTAATCCGAGAAGGTGCCTTTTTGATGTACCATATTGGATTAGTTCTAGCTCTTGTAGAGAATAACGTCCTTCTGAACGCCGTTCGTTCATCTCCTGCTTAGAGAATAATCTCTCTTTTGGTGAGGGAAAATCCTTGTTGTTAAGCCAGTTTTTCTTTATATATTCAAAGCTGTTTTCTATATCTCGTTGAAAAGATATAAAAAGAAGGCCAGAAACCACTCTGTTATTTAGACCTGTTTCCACAAACGGATATCCTCTCCTAAAGATATTCTCTTTTCTATCCGTTTACCATTATGCATAATTTCCTGTCTTGGGTTCGCCTTTCTGCGGTGACATGTCTTTTTAATTCTCACTCATTGCTGAATATAGGATCTTCAATAAAATTTGCTTGATAATTTATTGCCGGAAAAAGTATAGCCTTTGAGGCAGGCAAAGTTATGGTCATATGCGGTACTTTGATGGTGTTCACAAATGTACCTGTTAGGAATGTAACATTAGGATCCTTCTGCAATGGTTCAATATTTTTACCTGTTTCATCAAGCGCTGGGTTCTTATCTTGAGGTATTGCAAGTAACCACTGCCACCACTTTGCAGTCCATTGTCCATAAGTTATCCCATATGGTCTTTCGTCAGGTGTGAAATATTGTACTTCCATAATAATGTGAACAGTCATTATATATTTAACAATTATCTAAAGATATTTTGATGATCGAAGAATACTCAAATGGAAATATTTCAATATTAGCTAGGTATGAGTTGATACCATTACTTACTCTTCTAAGTCATTATTAGTCTGCAAATAACTCTAATAAAATATGATGACTGATTAGT
>JAICSL010000225.1 GCA_025936955.1 Nitrososphaeraceae archaeon | reverse complement strand
TGATATGCATTTGCATTATTATTATAACCAATATATACACAGTTATAATACCATTAATAAAAAAAGATATGAGGGATATTTAACCTAGTGTATGTCTATAAAAATCTAAGCTATTTTAGCCCCATTGTTAACTCTGGTCTAAGTTTCTTCTTTTCTATTTGTTGTCTTACAAAAAGAGCGGTCACTAATGCTAATGCCCCACAAGTTACGCTTGTCAATCCTAATAGTGTTGTGCCATTAAATGCACCAGCAATCGTTACACCCAATGTACCTATGGCCAACCCCCACGGAATTTTGTTGTTTATCTTATTCATATCATTTATGACATGCATTGTTATATATAAACTCGTGGTAATATGATCTTATAGTGCTAACTACAATTACCTTGACGTAAATTGACTAAATATTATCTATCTACTTAGTTAGCTAGTGCCTAACTGTATCTAATAATGTGTAACTCTTTAATATAATAAAATACAAAGGTTGCCGATATGGCAAAAGTTGAGTATCAAACACAAATAAACGCACCGGTTGAGGAAGTCTATGAATATTATACAAACCCAAACAATATACAAGAGGCATGGCCAAGAGACATAGTTAAAGAATCTGAAGATCTATCAGGTTCAAAAAATGAAGAAGGCTCACAAATGAGAGTAAAAGGTCAATACATGGGAAAAGAAGAAGAAATGAGATTACAGGTAGTAGATAAAGAAGAGAATAGAAGGTTAGTTACAAAACAAATCCAAGGTCCATTTAAAAGATGGGATAGTATACAGGAATTTCATGGAAATGAGACAAATACTACACAGATAAAGCATTCAATTGATTTTGAGCTACCAACGACTGGTAAAATTGCAAATATGCTAATGGGTAGTCAAGCAGATAACAAAATAAGAGAAGCACTAGAACAGGCAGCACAGACGGTAAAGCAAAAGCTAGAATTAGGTCAAGCTAAGACAGAAAGAAAAGAATGAGAAATACAAAAAAAAGGAAGATAAAATTTGGTGAGATAATGTATGTCAACAAATAATAATAACGGTATCAAACATGAGATAGGACATTTTGAAATACCTGCAGATAATATAGATGGCTTGAAGAGCTTTTATTCTTCACTATTTGGCTGGCAATTTGAAAAGGGCGAAACACAAGGCTATTATATGATAAAAAATGCGGGCATTAATGGAGCATCAGCTAAGAAAGAAACTCCACAACAAGTCTCAACTCAGTTTGTCAATGTAGAGTCACTCGAACAATATATAAACAAGGCAAAACAACTTGGGGCAAGTGTAGTAAAAGATAGGCAGGAAATATCAGAAGGATATTATGCTGTATTAGAAGATCCACAGAAAAATACAATTGGAATATGGCAGAACAAATAAAACTCAAAAAAAATCAACTTTTTTCTATTTGAATTGGAAACTGCAAGAATATAAATTTGCATTAGCATCCATATGTGCTTTATCAAAAAATTAGATCCACTATTTTGCCATATTTGACTCGTGCTACCATGAAAATAGGATATCCTTGTATCAACAACAGCATTGCTCGAAATGCTCCTTGTACTTTTAGATTGGCATCTTATTCTGAAAGCAAGATGGTTCAAACGGTTAAGAACAACCTAAGTTACTTAAATAAGATTCTTAGATATAATGTTAAATACAATTTATTATTTTTTAGAATTAGTTCAGACTTAATTCCTTTTGCATCACACCCAATTTGCGAATTTCCCTGGTACGAGTTTTTTCAGTCTGAGCTAAAACAGATCGGGGACTACATTAAGAAACACAACATCCGTATATCTATGCATCCTGATCAATTTGTCGTCCTCAACTCACATAATGAAAAGATAGTACAAAATAGCATTAATGAATTGACATATCATTGTAAAATTTTGGATATAATGCGTCTTGATGAAACAGCAAAGATTCAAATACATGTGGGAGGTGTCTATGGAAATAAATTAGAGGCAATCGATCGATTCATCAAGACTTACAACTGTAGTCTGCAACTAATAGATGATTCAATAAAAATGAGGCTTGTTATAGAAAATGATGATCATCTTTACAGTATAAAAGATTGCGTATATATCCACCAACAAACTGGCGTACCTATAGTTTTTGATAGTTTTCATCATGAATGCTTTGGCTACAATACAGAAGAATCAAATGAAACACGGAAACGGTTGATGCAAAATCCACTTCAGAAGGCAATGTCCACATGGAAAGATAACAAAGATGGTCTCCCAATGGTTGATTATAGTAGTCAAGATATAGGAACCACTGGTAATGACTGTAATAATTCAGTTAGAAAAGGAAAGCATACAGGAACAATTGATCTTGTGTCATTCAAAAAGTTCTTAAAACAAACCGAAGGTCTAAATTTTGACATAATGCTAGAAATAAAAGACAAAGAGATAAGTGCGCTAAAGGCATTAGAGATGGTAAAAAGAACTGACAGGTGTTTTCCTTCTATAGTATTATGATAGTATTGTTCAAAGGCTATTTCCGTTACCTCTGTCTTCCGAAAAATGATTGCTGGTGTGAAAAATAAAATAGTAGTGTTAAGACTATGTCAGAAGGGCCAGAGGTAAAAATAACTGCCGAAAAACTCTGTAATGCTATCTGTGGAAAGACAATTGACAAGATTTATTGCAAAACTACTTTAGGTAATGAATTTGCTAACAAGATCAAAGGATCTGATGTACGCTATATTGAGACATATGGCAAAAATATGGTCATTACTTTTTCGAATGGGATATACCTTCGCAATCACATGCTAATGTGGGGAAAATGGAGGATATATGATAGGCAGGAATTTGAAGAAGGAAAGTCTAACGCCCCCAGGCGATCTAAATTGAAATGGGATATACGTACAACTACTGGGGAATATAGCACTGCTGTTGAACCAGTGACAAAGAAGATCGAATATGCGAATAATAGTAGCAAAGAGAATGGCATAGATGTACACAATGATTCTAGAGTGAGACTTATGATATTTACAAAAGACAAAGTTGCAGTGCAGTTTAATGGTCCTATACTCAAATTTTCTTTTGTAAATCCAGCAAGTCTAGAACCTATTACCAAATTAGGTCCTGATCCGCTACGGTCTGATTTTAATATTGACGATCTTGACAATCAGATATACCAAAGGATAAAACATAATGGCACTACCTTGATCGCAGATTTGCTGCTGGATCAAACATTCGTAGCCGGAATAGGTAATAAATACAAGTCAGAAATATTATTTCTATCTAAAATAAATCCGTTTGTGAATATCAAAGATATTCCATCAAATTCAGTGAGAACACTATTACAACAAATTCCGTCAGTACTCTATAGTGGATATGTGAATTCAGGGGCAACAAGATTAGTACATAACTCTTTTGGCAAGGTCGATAATGACAATAATAATACTAGGAGGTGGAGTGACAAACATTGGGTTTTCAGGAGAGGTGGAAGACCATGCTGGAAGTGTGGATCCCGAATTGTAACAGATTATAAATTGAGCGCAAGAGTTACCTTTTGGTGTTCTAAATGTCAGCAATGGATAAAAATAGACTAACTCTTATGCATATTAAATTATTGTATAAATATAATGAAGTCATCGAATCATGGTATGGCAAGAAATTTAAGAGTTTGATGAGTCCATATCTCACTATGGATATAACAAATACGTTAGTCGTGAACTATGCGA
>JAICSL010000382.1 GCA_025936955.1 Nitrososphaeraceae archaeon | reverse complement strand
TCTTCTATTAGTTTGTTCCGTTCTTCTGAATTTTCCCATAGGTCCAACGAGGCCTTGTTGCTATATTTGAAAATTATGTTCCTTACAGCAGAATCAGCACCTCCATCCATAATTATTATTGTCCCCAAGTAACCATGGAATTTTCTCTCTAATGCCAAAACACATCTCAGCCAATCATCATACTCTTTCTCGAGCCCATGTTTTATTTTTCTACTGACAACAATAGTAATTTCAGAAGAGAAGTTCTGTTTGTCATCTTGTTGGTTATCAATACTCATTGTTAAAATAAGCATTCAGAATTTAATAAGTAGAATAATCTAGTTCTATATTTAAAAATTTAATAAATCATTTGCAGTCGAGCGTAATCCACTAGCCCCTGCAATAACAGAAGAGATTTTAGGAGTTTGAATTCAGATCCATTTAGATGTCCAACTGGAAATCCATATTTAACATCATTGTCGGATAAATTAATTTTGGTATCGTTCATACCTAGAACATCTAAAATCCTTTCAATTAAATTGATTAGTAATTGCATATATTCTAAGATGATAAATAAAAAAATTATCTTTTTTAATCGCGATTTTTTTTCAAGTTTTTATCATCATTCTTTACTAACGATACAGTATTAGATATCTTCGTCGCGCTAGTATTTTTCCTTGCTACTATACTCGCCATAACAACAGAAACAAGAGACATCAACATGGCCGCAATGAATATCATATTATATGCATTTGAATTTGGAAATAGGCCTTGTATACCAGGAACCACTCCTTGATTCATCTGTTGAAAAACTCCCGCAAGAGCAGGTCCAACTGACATACCAACAAGATTAAGGAGCATTGTCATTCCAAGAGCAATACCAGTAACTTGCATAGGAACAGAAACAAGTATCACATTGAATACACCTGCAATAGAAAGTGCGAGTCCGCTTGAAATTATTACTAGCCCAATTGTAACCATCTCTTCTGTAGAATGGAATGCCATTAGACTAAAGAATCCGATTGTACTTAATATAGTTCCTAATACTAGTAACCTAGTGTTGCCAACCTTATTCAGCAGAAATCCAGACATGATTGTACCTATTAAAAGCACAATCATAAATGGAACTTGCACATTTGCGGTAGCCATGGCGTCTCCTCCAAATCCCAATGGCTGAGGACTTCTTACCATCACAGGAATTGTCTGGTACACCATGAAAATGGACATCGATACCAACATCAGTATAATAACGGGTGAAATGAAAAATTTGTTGGACATTAATTTGAGGTCAAGCAAAGGCATACTAGCCTTTTTTTCAATTGCAATAAAAACTACAATCGATAATATAGATATGGAAAAAAGCGTTACAAGATTATAGTTTGTATTAGCACTATTGCTTTCTAATAAAGTTATTCCAGCCAGAAACGAAATAATGGTGGCAGTTAAAGCAAGTATCCCATTTAAATCAATTTTTTTAATATTTGATAGAGATTTATTATTGGGATGGATATCACTGATTTACTTATCATTAAGTTTTGTGTCAATATTACTTTCACGAATACCACTTTTGTCCAAATCTGGTGATAATTTGCTATTTCCAATGTGCACAAATCTCCATATAATTATCCATAACGCAACTGCTACAGGAATTATAGAAAAGAATGTTGCTTGCCACCCAAAATTTTGAATGATGGTTGCACCGACTACTATACCGACGACAGCTCCTCCAGAAAAAGTAGATCCAAATATTGTCTGACCTATTGCAAGTTTTTCATTGGGAAGA
>JAICSL010000356.1 GCA_025936955.1 Nitrososphaeraceae archaeon | reverse complement strand
TGCATATACATTTGGAAATCTTCTGGTTTTATCATTATATCAACAGTACAAACTAGAAGGTCAGTCATTTCTTAAAAAATATTACAACATCCTTTCGGCGGGAGGTTCTAGAAAACCAGAAGATCTCCTTAAAGAATCAGGAATAAAGATTGATGATGAATTTTGGCAACAAGGATTCGATCTGGTTGCAGACAAGATTCGTCAATTGAGAGATATGAATTAATACTTTTTTAGCTAGTCTTTATGTCTATATACTCGAAAGCGCGAAAGTTCGTGACGTGCAAACATCAAAGGATATACCAGTGGGATAATTAGTAATACATTCGTGAATTCTCATAAAATTCCCTATCGTTTTCTTGGAATATGATTAGCTTGTGGCATCGTTTGCATAATGAATATTTCGAATCGTCAGGTAATTCTTCTTTGCATTTATTACAAAATCTTCTTAGGTGTGCATTAATCATACATTACTTTGCACATTTAATATAATTAATGGGCCTTAAATGTTAACTAGTAATCTAACTCAGATTATAATCTGTTGTCAAACTAAAAATACTTCATGAGTTGTCATTGTTAATTGACCAACTCCAAGTAACATTATATGCTCGCTGATTAAATGGGTTTAAACATGTAGGCCATAATTCGGCAATTTGATACTACGTTAATGAATGTGAATAATCTCTACTAATATCAGCTGCGGAGTATTCATACCTGTTTTTTCATTAGAGAAGAGCATTTTGTAGTTTTTATAATCTTCTTTGGTATACTATCAAGATGCTTCGAGTTGGAAACAACGTATCATAACAAAAACGAAGAAACAGTGGATCAACGTTTTTATATTCTACTCGTCATAAATAATATTGAGAAGAACGAAATATTCGTAAAAAATTATAATTCATGGAAGTGATCCTACTTTAATATCTTTTAAGAACCAAAGTATTAAATAAATTCGTATTATATCACATGATTTATAGACTTCATATTGTCTACTCCCTCTTGAATATGATAGCATTTATATCATTTATTATTACTATATATTCATATCATGAAGAACAGAAGCGAAGAAGAAGTCATTGCATCGATTTTACAGGCTGGATTAGGAGATGGAGCGACCAAAACGAAGATTATGTATGATTCATTTCTAACTTACAGCCACTTGAACGAATGTCTGTCATTTCTGCTAGAAAATGAGTTGTTAGAATTTAAGAAAGGCGAGCAGATTTACAGAACAACTGAAAAAGGAATAAAATTTCTTCAGTCAAAGGACACTTCGAGGCAATTTAATAGGGTTTTAATAATAGGCCTCGGCCAACTTGGATTACCTGTAGCAAGATATGTAAAGGAAAGAGGATTTGATGCATATGGTTATGATATTAGTCCAAAAGCAATGAAACGTGCGAAAGAGACAGCAGGAATAGAGGAAGCTATTAATTTTAGTGATTTTGATGTTTATATCTTATGTGTTTCAACCCATAGGCCGGAGGACATGTTCTCACCACAGATAGATGGTTTATTGTCCATAGCTAATAGAATTTCAAAGGAAGCAAAGAATGGAGCACTTGTTTCAATAGAAAGCACAATTCCTAAAGGAACTTCAAAGAAAATATTTGAAATGCTCAATCATAGATTGCATGTAGCACATGCACCTCATAGATGGTATGCGCTAGAGGAAAAAGAACATGGTGTAAACCAGCTGAGAGTCATAGGTGGAGTTTGTGATTGTTGTCTTAAAGCAGCCATGCAATTCTATGATGGAAGATCTGAAAATGTCATTATCAACGACGACGATAACTACAGTAACACTGACAACAATAACAATTCTAATTTTTATAAAAACAAAAGTTTAGGTATTCCAATGCATCCAGTCTCAGAAATAGAGATCGCCGAATTAACAAAAATTATTGAAAATGCGCATAGATACTTACAAATTGCATTTGCAGAAGATCTCTATCTTTACTGTCAATCAAATAACATAAACTTTTCAGAACTAAGAGACTCTTTGAATACTAAATGGAATGTGAATATTCTCGAACCACTGGAAGGCATTGGAGGACATTGTCTTCCAAAAGATACCAAGATGTTCTTGAAATCGTCAAGATCTATAAAAAGCAAAATACTAACAGCAGCTATGGAGGTAGATCAGGATTATAGACAATACAGAGAGTCGAGAG
>JAICSL010000260.1 GCA_025936955.1 Nitrososphaeraceae archaeon | reverse complement strand
TTTGTCTGGTTGCTGTCAGAATGTAGTATAAAGACGAAAACCGTTCATACCTGATCAACAATTAAAAGGATAAATGGTAAATTATCATAGGATAATGTCCTAAATAAGTAATTGGCATGAATAAGTGAAAAATAGGAACTATTTGTAGCTTAACATGATGTCTAGTAACAATATAACTCAAACGGGTTTACAGATAAATATCTCCTCAGTCTATATGGTCAGATCTGTATTTTTACAAATTATTACCTTATATACTGCCATCTTTTATGAACTCTTGTGATAGAAACAAAAACAATTTTAGGAATTATTTTGGGGATATCTCTTTTTATGGTAACAACAGTGACGATTGCTTCACCATCATTTTCTCAGGAACAAACATCTGTAATGCAGCAGAATGTTACAGATTCTAGCTTATCTAAAAAGGTGGAAGGAGCAAATAATAATAATAATAGTACAGTACAAATTACAAGAAGCTCAACTAGTTCATACAACATAGTTAATGATCAGACAGGACTTGTTGGTGCATTTGACAACAAATATACAATTGTTGGGAGCAGCAGTTCTCTAAATAAATCAAAGGACTTGATCATATCACTTATACATAGCGATTTCGATGGTTCCCCTACAATAGGATATGTAAGAGCCAAAAATGTAACTGATGGACTATCAAGAGGAGCGACTCCTACAGCAACACTGCCAAATCCATTTGTTGACCAGCAAACAATAAATTCAACGATTACTCAGAAAATATCTAATGCTATAGATTCAGCCCGCACTCTGAATTTTACGACAGTTGCAATAAAATGTGATTTTGATATGAACATAATAGACTGGAACTGTGAAACTCATGGTGTCTTGCGTTAATTGAAGTTAAGGTAAATAAATGATGTTCTTTCTAATACATCTGCTATATCATATCAAGTTACAATTTATTGCCTCTTATTCAGCTCTTAAGTGATTGGCTTCAATTATAAAGGAATTGTTGTGGTCAAAACAGATTACAATTGATCCGCGGCCTTTTGTATAGCAGGAGTGCTGTGGACTACATCTGTCTGTATATTATTGGTTACTTGATAACAGGCTATTAAGGTAACCTTTATTCCTTATTTTATTACTTATCAGAACAAAAGATCTCATATCTGATAGCAAATGCTATCTTTCTGAAGACTGTTCCATTGGCTTTCCCAAACTATATTAAACAATGACAAAATAATTCCAGTTAAAGTAATTAGCGATTAAAGAAAATATAGATTATTAGTTTATTAGACTAGTTAGATGAATATAAAAATATTGTTTGGAATAATGCAATTCTCCTCACATTATAATATAACATAATTGTATTTTGATATTTGTCTCTAATTAAGGATTTTTATACAACTTCAAAAATACTAGATATAAAATTATGATGGGAGTGTCTTTGTTTTTAGATTTAATTCGTCTTTTCAAGAAAAACATCGTAACAGTAAGTATTTGCTTTCATCCTTTCATAACTAATCAGAAATAACTAAACAGCTGATCTAAAAAAGGGGGACGGGAATCAATCCCGCCATTTGACAATTCTATTTGTTATTATCTCTCTTTAGGGTTTTTGATAATACATATAATTAAGGTCTAGCCTGTTGAACATTTGACATTGCCCTTCAGAGAAGCCATATGGAAGCCATCGGCAGATTTCATGTCTACTGTCACACCATCACCACATTTCCCACTTATTATGACAGTAGGATAAATTGTAGGACAAAGGACATCTTTAGTCTCTTTTCCAGTTAATTTGTAAGTTGAAGAAGATACTTCTCCTCCACTGATTGTACCTATATTATCCTCTCCTTTGGCTGTTGGACTTACCAAAGTGAATTGACCAGTTAGTGCTCCATGTCTCATAAATGCATGTGCGGAAAGGCCGTCTATTTTCTTAGGTGTCTGATCAGGTGCTTTATAACATATAATTTCGCCTTTAGAAGTTGATATGGTTACACCTCCAAATGTTTTCTGGAGTGTTCCAGATGTTTCATTTTGTGCATGTGCATACGGGGTTATGGATGCACCATTAGAGATAGTAACGCCTACCGTAAGAGATAATGCTACTATAACAATAGGCAAGATATTTCTTATTTTATCTGATTTAATCATATCTTTTCTTAGTAATACAGAGTTATTTATAACCTTTTTCAAAGTAATTTCATAAAATTATCCGATTTCTGTTTCCAGATGCATATAAGAACTCAAATTAGCAAATCTATAAACATTTACCTCAATTTATTCAATTCTCCCTCTATGTTAACGATGATAGTAAAGTTCCTTTTACTACTGTTTTTGCTTATTAATAGGTCGTCATCCAATTATTATAAAACTATTTGGAACTCCAATTACTTCAGATTGATTCTATGTTAGTTGGCTTTTCGATCAGCTAATAAGAGTTAGGCGCTCCTATTCAGATGAACTAAACTTTACTAATTGATCTAACAATTTTATTTGATTTGGAGGCTTAAATTCAAGCCACCATAACAAAATCATATAAATGAACAAGAAAGCTGCGTTAGTATTATCTATAATTTTGATTGCTTTATTACCGCTTATCAATAGTGACAGTAATTATGCATTGTCAGCAAAGTCAAAGAAAGATTCATCTTCCTTGCCATCCTCTTTTTCACAAAATAAGAGCCAGGGAATAATCGATGGGAATACACCAATCGAAAATAAAACTTTACCAATAAATAAGGGTAAAGGAATAATCGGAGGGAATATACCAGTCGAAAATAATACTACCCCGATTAATCCTGTTGTCTTAGGAAAAGTATTAGTCACAAAGAAAGTGATTAATCAAGGTGGCGGTACTAATAAGCCATCTGATTTTACGATAAGCGTCAGCGGCAATAATCCATCACCAGCATCATTTTCTGGAAGTGCATCTGGTACAACAGTAACATTGAATAAAGGCAAATATTCCATAAATGAGACTGGACCCGCAGGCTATAATTTAACCTCGTCTTCTCAGTGCTCTGGTACTATAAATGGGAACGAGATTCGAAAGTGTACTTTAACAAATACCTTTGCCAAGTCTCCTTCTCCTCCACCTAATATTACAGGCACTCTTCAAGTAACTAAAGAAGTGATTAATCAAGGTGGCGGTACTAATAAGCCATCTGATTTTACGATAAGCGTCAGCGGCAATAATCCATCACCAGCATCATTTTCTGGAAGTGCAT
>JAICSL010000147.1 GCA_025936955.1 Nitrososphaeraceae archaeon | reverse complement strand
TGTTGTTCTTAGACCTGGTAGTCCTGTTATAGTGAATGGTTTATTAATTTTGAACTCAAAGTTTCCTTCAGTTACGTAGCGGCTGCCATCATCAAACACTGTCTCCTCCACGACATGTCCTCTCCATCCTGTTGTGCATGAGGCTGATTTTCGAATATTATCCATATAATCATTGATATTTTCCTCGAATATTTTTTCACTATATGCTGTTATTGGGATAAGCAAAATTTCCCCTGTCTTTCCTAATGACTTTGAGAGACCTTTAACTATTGCCTTCGTGGCTAAGGTCTCAATTACTTCCTTTTCTGCTTCGGCTATATCTTGTGCGGTTCTCCGTTTAGATTCTTCGTCAGGGAACTTAATTTGATCAAAACATTTTTTTGCCGCTTCGATTTCTTCAATCTTCTTATGTAGCTCCGAAGTAATTTCTATTCCGTCAAGAAATGCACCTAGCCAATCTTCGTAAAATTTATGAAATTTTTCATAAAATTTGCCAACGACATTTGCATCAAGAAATGAATTATGATACGCTTCAATAAATTCGTGATATACTCCCTCGACTCCTTCCGCTACGTCTTTAGGAGGACATTCCGCAGGTGTACATATTCTCCTATTTTCACCTTCTCCTGCTTCTTGCTGTCCGTCTTTGCTTTCTTGTCCAATATTACCATTATTTTGGGTTTCTTCTGCTAGACGTATTATGGATGAAAGATGTTGGTTTTGATTCATACTTTGTATTATTGGATTTCGGAGGTAATGGAAGGATGGTTTGACCGAAGAAATAGGCGAGGTGAATGAAGATGGAGAAAGAAAGCCTAGTGTGCCAGTCAAACTATGACTCGGAGATGGCGATAATTGAGAAGAGAAGCCACTAGTAGCATCTATTCTTATAGTTACAACACCATCATTACTACTATCTTCCTTTCCATCATTCACTTTGAATGTAAAATTGTCTTCTCCAATATATTGTAGGTCAGGATAATAGATTATGATACCCGTACTTTGATCTATTGCACTAACCCTTCCATGCTTTGGATATGAAGTCACAGTTGCAGATAACTCATTTGATTCGAAGCTTGTTCCCTTTAATTCTATATTAATAGGTGTATTTGTGTTAGTCCTTACATATTGATCTTGAGCAATTGGAGCACGAGGATTGGTATTTTGATTTATTGAGGGTAAAGAGGAAGACGGGGTTTGAGGTATGGCTTGTTGCCCTGAAACATTGCTATAGGGAACAAAAAAACTTATTGTAGTGCCAATTCCTTCATTAGATAATTCTTTATTAATATTAATATTGTAAATAGGATCTCCTGTAGACCTAAATCTTTGCAAATCATATTGAGTGGTAGGCGAATAGTGGACATGAGGTATAACTTTTACACTCATATGCCAAATAAACTCACTGTTTGAGGTATCAATTGCTTCATAGCCTGTATCATTCATTCTTACAATCTTGATATTTGGAAGATTGGGCAATGCAAAAGAGGACGGGATCTGTCCTGCAAAGTGGTTACTATCGACTGTTCCAACATTAGTGTCAATCTGTTGAGCTGCCACAGATTTCATCTGCCAAAAGGGCTGAAAAGGTGTATTGGTTATAGTACTAATAATAATTAATATGCAAACTCCTAATAATAATGATCTCAGTCTACACATTTTCATCAGCAGTCGGAAAATTTGAGTCAATTGTCATGGCTCAAGTTCTGATATTGATTTATGGATAATGGAGATCAATGAGAAGAGATTTATAACAGTTTGTTGACTTTGCATTAATAATAGTAATGATGATGTTGCAATAGCAAAATTACTAAAAGATGAGATAATATACATATGAAGTAACTTGCAATGATCAATTGTTATTGCTTCCATCTTTTTCTCTCTCCTATTTATGACCACTATAAATTTTCACATAAATTAACCCTTCGTTATTGCTATCACCATTATATTAATTAAAAAATTATAATCGTTGTCAATGTAATCCTATATATTATGCAATGTTACGCATTTTAATGCATAGATTGATTGCATTATTAGAAGCATTGATAATGAGTGGACTTGGAATTAGATTAGTCTCGCAACCAGCACATGCTGAGTCTGCGTTGAATTGTTAATATTTTCAATTTTATTTTTTCTTCTCATCAACGTGGCTATATCATCTGGCCTCCAGGGAACACCTACATTCATAATAGAAAAGAGTGATGGTTCTAAAGCAGAAAGTTTACTTGGGGCATATCCTTTTCCTTCATTTCAAGCAATAATTGATAAGAAATTGAAAGAATAAGTAAGTGAACTTAGGTACAATAGCAAGCACAAGAACAATAAAGGGAATAAAGCTATGAGACCTTCTCTTGTTTATAGTAAATCGTAGTGCAGCTAATAGAGCCAACATCTCCTCGAATCCATGATTAATTTGCTACAATGGATGAGAAAATGGAGTTCAAATAAATACTATTGATATGTTGTGTATGTTGGAAGATAGATCTAGATTGAGACTAAAGGAGACTATTTTTTTGCGGTTTGGAGAGTTCATTCTTTAGAACAACACAGATTGCATCAATAAACTTGAACGAATCCAAAGCTTAGCATACGGATTCGGAAGGAATTACCTCAAAAGAAAGAATATAGCTGAGTTGATAGAACTAGATGATAAATGAACATTTTACTACTTATATAGATCGTTTCTCCTACATTTTTTGATGAAATTGTTTTATTATTACCATGATAATATTTTGTCTGTAATGATTTGTCTGGCTATAAAGAACCCCTTATAAGCACAGTATCAATATACACTTTTGATAAAACAGTTGGCAAACATTTTGAAAAAAAGTTTAGATTCTTCGCCAGATGAAACTAGAACATTTGAAAAAGGAAAGATTGAACTTGCAAAACTTGGTGATGTGACTATCGGAAGAGCAACTCTGGAACCAGGATGGAGTTGGGAGAAATGTGTAAAGCCACTAGTCAGTACAAATAGCTGTCAAGCACCACATACCCAATATATGGTATCAGGACGAATGAAAGTCGTAATGGATGATGGAAAAGAAGAAGAGTTTGGACCTGGTGATGCTCTTGTTGTCCCGCCTGGACATAATGCATGGGTTATAGGAAATGAACCTGTAGTTGCAGTTGATTTCACAGGATTAGCAGATTATGCTAAGAAACAATAGTAGTTGTCTCCGGTGACGTTAAACCATTCCTTTATATTTTTGATAAATCACGAAAAAATCAATTCTCAATCTAATATCTAGTGTGCCAGGGTAACTAGAGTCATGCTTATAAATTTGAATCAAATTCTATGGGTATAGTATGACTAGTTCTTCACCATCAACGCCATCACAAACAATTGATAATCAGAAGCTTCAGCAGTTTATGGAAAAGATATTATCTGATTTTGGAGGAGCCGCAAGTGCTGTTTTAGTATACATAGGAGATAAGCTTGGATTATATAAAGCCATGTCTGATTTTGGAAAACCAATTACATCGCCGGAGCTTGCCAATAGTACTGGAACTTCTGAACGCTACATAAGAGAATGGCTTGCAAATCAAGCTGCAGGTGGATATTTGGTTTATGATTCTAGCTCGCAAAGGTATAGTCTTCCATTTGAACACGCTCAAGTATTGGCAAATGAAAATAGTCCTGTGTATGCTGTTGGCGGGTTTCAAGTACTCATGTCCTTTTATCGCGATGAGCCAAAAATATTAGACGTATTCAAGACAGGTAAAGGTATTGCTTGGGGGGACCATGATAAAGACCTATTTGAAGGAACAGGAAAGTTTGCTACGCTAATATATACTGCTAGTCTTGTTAGCTCATGGATACCATCTCTTGATAATGGCAAAGTTGAACAGAAATTAAAGCAAGAAGGAAATCTAAAAGTTGCTGATATTGGATGTGGTTATGGAACATCTACAATACTTATGGCAAAGGCCTATCCTAATTCAAAATTTTATGGATATGATAGCCATCCTGCCTCAATTGAATACGCAAGAAATAAAGCAAAAGAAGAAGGCTTAGATGAAGATAGAATACAGTTTGAAGTAGCATCTTCTACTAATTTTCCAGCTCCAAAAGATCCAGAAGGATATGATTTGATTACATTCTTTGATTGCTTACATGATATGGAGGACCCGCAAGGAGCAGCTGCTCATGCGCTATCAGCACTCAAATCTGATGGCACAGTAATGATAGTAGAACCATTCGCAAATGATAAACTTGAGGAGAATCTAAATCCTCTAGGCCGTATGATGTATGCTGCTTCAACTATGATTTGTATACCAACCTCACTAGGACAAAATGGTCCAGCATTAGGTGCACAAGCAGGAGAAGCAGGCATATCAAGAGTAGTAAAGGCCGGTGGCTTTAAGCATTTTAAACGTGCTACTCAGACATCATTTAATATAGTATATGAAGCAAAACCTTAGTATACATGTTGTATACTCGGTAACAAATGACAGCACAATCGATGCGTGGCTATATGTCTGACCCAACTGACCAGATCTTTTGAACGATATAATGAAACAGTTGCATGCAGCAGTTGATAAATCCAGGCGGCCAGGTGTGATCTTGAACAATATACAACTGACTTGTCTGATCCTTCCTCAACTATATCTATTGAAAATTCAATAACCATTAATAAATTGAGGTCAGATAGGTCAGTTGGATTGACTGGTACCGCGTCTCAGGACAAAGCACATAAGCCTTTTCATTTACATATTGCATTGTTTTTTAGCTAAAAATATTAAAGATTGTCAATGAATCATTCATAGACTAACATATTTACTGTTAGTTTTTACCTGATACCAATGTAAAAACTTAATTAATTTATGGTAACATCAAATTGCAGTTGTAGTTCTATTCCTATACATTTCTTTTTACCTTTTTTCTTGCTCAGAGATGCTAGAAATAAGTGATGTCATTTGTTTTTTGTTGCATTATTGTAAGTATATAACCAAAAGGTTCTGTAACTGAATTACACGTCTCAGCAAGCAATTCTGTATATCTTTTTACGTCATATTTTGTAGTTTTTTGGTTTATCATCTCCACCGGTAACGTTCTTTTCGAATTATTATAATAGTTAGTTATAATATATCTCAAAATCTGTCCTGCTTTAAGACATTTACCTTCTCTACCAAGTTGCTGTAATGCATCATTCCCCAAAGTATTTCTATTTTTTTGATATTCATGTGAGTCTTTTGAGAGTACCTTGGTAAATACCAGTTCCTCAAGTGAGATTCTTCT
>JAICSL010000066.1 GCA_025936955.1 Nitrososphaeraceae archaeon | reverse complement strand
ATTCCTTTATAAAAAATCACATCTGTTTATGTTCAACTACAGATAGAAAAAGCTGTCCTATATGTAAGAAAATATGTCATCATAGTTCTGGATTACGACCACACGTATTAGTAAGTAAATAAGATATGAATTACTGTTAAAGCAACGGTCTGATTACTAGTTCCTTTCTTTAGCAGAATCTACAAAATAATTATATACTTAATCCTTCATATAAAATAAACCATTACGTTGTTTCCTTGATTTAGAATAATGTTTGTGAATGAGCCCTTATAATTTATGAAAGAATGTATATTATTTTAGTTTTTCAATGATTGTTAAAAAATTCATTAACCTTCCAGTATTTCGCTCGATTTCTCTTGCAATCGTGCTCAATCTATTGATCAATTTGTTAGTGTAGGACACAACAACTTCTGTATATGAAGAACCTCTAGGACTGTTCTTACTCATAAAATAAAATAAGCCTAAACAATATCTATCTATTCTACACTTATTTTTTCTTTGTTCTTTTCTTGCCCTTCCAATTTCTGCAATTCAGTCAACAAGAATTGTTTGTATTTGTTCCTCTCGTCTTCTGTCATCCGATCAAGGTTTGAACTTAGAGCTGATCCTATAGACGATACTCTGTCTATTAGATCCCTTGCCATATATTTGCCTACATTGCCTACTCGAAGCATTACGTCAAGTTGTTTTTGTATGACATTATGAACAGATTCGATATCAGCAGCAATATCGAGACCTCTCATTGTGATTTTATATCTTCCTCCTTCTGTTTCTTCTATTAATTCCTCTTCCAATAATCTACCTAACAAAGGATAAATAAGTCCTGGTGAAGGCTTCCATTTACCATCGCTTTGTAATATTGCCTTGTCAATAATCTCTTTGCCTGTCATGGGTTGTTCCTTTAGCAATCCTAGAATGTATTGTCTTGAAAATCCTCTTGGAATTACACTCCCTACTCTTGATAGCCATTCCGCTAGCATATCACTAGTAATATCACTAGTGATATATAAGGTTTTTTAGGCTCTTATGATGTAATGATCGTTAAAAATGTATCATTTTCAAATTTATTTCGGAAACTTTATTTCGATTTCTATATTGGATAAGTATTTTGTATAGAAAGATGTTGTTGAGAACATTCATTTATCTGTAAAGCATATTAACGATAATAGGTAATCTTTCTTTTATGACAATGAATTGTCCACAATGTGGGGTAATAATGGTCTGGATAAATGGCTCCATAAGTCATGACCCTCCAATAAAATATTATGTCTGTAGAAGCTGTAATGTGAATGTAACAAAACAGCAGGATGACTCATATGAGATTGAAGAAATTAAATCATAATATGTAATTGAAGTCAAAATCAAATAGTATTAATATGAATCATATTGATTTTTAATAATCAAGATTTTTAGATCTTATCATAAACACGATGCTCATTAATCTAATCTGTACTATTACTGACATTTTTATATTTATATTTATACTTAATAGAACAAAACATGATATTATTCATACACCATTATTTATTTTCGTGATATAATCAAATAGGATCAGTATACTGATTCAAGATCTATAACTTGACGCCAAAACACAATTAATACTAAGAAGTATTCAGCAAAATATTAATAATAATTTCTCGTGTTTCTGAGCAAGCAGGCAGTAGTTATAGTAAATGCAACAAAGAATAAGAAATAAGCTCACGTTAAGAGAGCAAATTGAAGATTTGAAAAAGATCATGATACTACCAGGTATTTATGATGCATTAAGCGCTAGAATAGCAGAACAAATAGGATTTAATGCTATTTTTCAAACAGGATATGGTTCCTCTGCAGCATTATTGGGAATGCCTGATTATGGATTTCTAAATGCAGGAGAAACTTTAGATAACGCTCATAGAATTATTCGTGCAATAAATATTCCGTTGATTGTAGATGTCGACACAGGATATGGTAATCCCTTGACAGTTTGGCGGCTTGTTCGTGATCTGGAACATCTTGGTGCAGCAGGAATTTTTCTTGAAGACCAAGTATGGCCAAAAAGATGCGGTCATATGGAAGGTAAAGATGTAATTCCAAAGAACGATTATATACCAAAGCTACAGGCGGCATTGGAAGCCCGTAAAAGCAAAGATTTTCTCATTGTTGCTAGAACCGACGCACGGGCTTCATTAGGATTGGAAGAGGCGATTGAGCGCGGCAAAACTTATCGCAAAGTAGGTGCAGATGTAATATTTGTTGAGGCACCTAGGTCCGTCATGGAATTAAAGAGAATAGCCGATGAGATTGATGCTCCGCTAGTAGCAAATATCATAGAAGGAGGAGTGACTCCTAATCTGTCAGCAAAATCCCTCTTTAAAATTGGATACAGAGTTGCCATATTTCCATTATCAGGACTATATGCTGCAACTTTTGGAATAAAGGAAATTTTCAGTAAATTAAAGAAAACTGGTACGACAAAAGGGGTAAATAAGATGATGGTTACATTCAATGAATTTAACAAATTCGTGGATTTGCAGAGATACATGGACTTGGAAAAAAAATACGCTTAGTGTGTTTTGTCAACCTTGTTAAAGGAATCCCATGATTGATAAAGAAAAATCTAATGATGTTGTAATGACAATTCAAAGAAACAATTTCTAAACTAGGCTATATCTTTGATTAGTAGAGTAATATCATTATATGTCACCTGTTGGCTTGATAATACACTTGTTTTGTTATTCTATAAGATGCTTACCCTTCTTGTATTGAACATTGGTAAACATCATAATGCATTGACAAGTCTTCTCATTTTTTCAAAGCTAATTTCAAAACCGAACCGCTGTTCTTCTTTTTTCATGTTTCTATACATACTCATCAATAATTTAATATGTCTTATAGTGTTCAATTTACCCGCCATCTTTAACCTAACAATTCTATATACATCATCATAATACTCAAATCTCTTTAGTATTTTCTTTCTATATTGTTCAAAATCAAATCTGTTTTGATTTTTAGTAAAGACCTCTAGAAAAATATTACAACATAATAATGAGGGAATTATGCCCTCTCCTAGCATTGGAAAAACACACCCGATGGATTCGCCGACTCCAATGATATTTCTGTGATAGAACGGTTCCATTCTTTTTGGAGGAGCAAGACGTATGGGTCTACCTATCTTCCTTATAATCCTGGCTTCAGGATGTAGTTTGAAAAAGTCATCTATTCCATAGTATTTTTTGTCGATATCACCAGCGCCTACAAATCCTCTACCATTGTCAAGAGGGAAGTACCAGAAATACCCTCTAGCGCCCTTGTATCCGATCACGTAAAATTCCTCCATGTCGTGTATATTCTCAACAAAATATTCATAAGCAGGTATTACAAAATCATCCTTTGATTTCGGTAATAATGTACGATGAAGTCCAGTACAATCAATTACATAGTCATATTTATCAAATGGAAAAGTTGCTGAAGTGCATTTGCTTCCATATGTGAGTTTGATGCCTTCTAATAGATCGCTTTCCCATTTCTGTTTGTTGTATGTAACTAATCCATTAAGGTAGAGTTGTTCACTCTTATTATCTGGAAGCTGCATCTTTAGTACTCTTCCAACATGGTAAATATATTCGCCAAAATTAAGTCCTGCTTTCTCTGAAAACTTTTCAAGCATATGATGTGATGCTCCCCATGCACAGACTGCCCAATGATTTTCTCTTTTTGATGACTCAAATACTTCCACTTTATGGCCATCTTTTTGAAGCAAATTTGCAAGATAACTGCCAGCCACTCCTGCTCCCGCAATGGCAATTTTCATGCTATCACTCGTACATTCTGTTTCCTCATTATAATTCTTCTTATGCTACGAAGGAATCTGAATGGCAACTATAAACCATTTAGAATTGCTTCTATATATTGATAATATTATATCTAAAATATTCAGTATATATTTAGATATTATCAAAATTCAATTATCGTGACAAAAATTGCTCGCTTGAATATAATGAACTAATGCAAGAGTTATTTTTTACTGATTCTATACTGGGGTAACTGGAAATGCTCCACAGATATGACAGAAGTTGCCATCTAATTTAAAACATCCATTACAGTCAGGACAACGAAGATGAGTGCATTTCTCTTCCTTTGGAAGCAAAAAGTGTTTCTTAAATATATTATAATAGTAAAGATGCTCTTTGTCTCTGATTTTAACGCCCTCATTTAAAGCTCGCTTTCTTTCAGACCAGAATGTGGTATCGTCCATTTGATTTATGAAAAAATTTTGTATATTAACAATACCTGCTCCTTGTTCTTGAGGTAGCTTTGGTCTCCAAACTATTTCTTTCCCAAGCTCTGGTTCAAAGCATTTCCTTAAAATAAATTTACCCCATTTTTGTCCTGCATGTTGGCCTATTTTTTCATTAATCTCTATAGACTTTGCATATTTAATAAATTCCTTGTCAAGAAACGGTGCTTTGACGTCTATTCCAATTTTTTTACCGATCTCTATTGAGGAAAAGTGCATTATTTTCCATAGGCGAGTTAATTGAACACTTAGAGTTAAAATGTCTGTATAATAGCGCTTGAGGTAATTATATCCAGCAAACAATTCATCCGCTCCGTCGCCAACCATTATTTCAGAGTATCCTTCTTCTTTTGCCCTTTTTATCCCTGTAAAAACTACACTTGAATTTCTAATCTCAATTGGATCAAAGGACTGCGAGATTTGTATTACTTGCTCTAGGATATCCAGCAATTTCTCGTTAGTAAGAATAATTTCTAAATGAGTTGAACTATATCTTTTTGCTATCATTCTGGCAAAAATGAGATCGGGAGCTTCTATTCCTAAACCAGCTGTCAAAGAGCATCTTGGATTCAAAATACTTGCAAGAATGCTACTGTCTAGCCCTCCTGAAAGTAATAATGCATCTGCACTATTTCTTCTAATACTTTTGAATAGCAGTTGCTTCAATTTTTGACAGGAATTTAACAACTATATCTTATACTTTGACAGCTGATGTTTCCTTTATAAATTCTATTAAACAAAAGTTCGATCCTATAAATTGAATACGCCGTTAATCTAATCTTTTATTATGGGATAGCATTTCTTAAATGTTTAACTAAATATTTTCCAATTAAATGTGTATTGTAACCTGATTATAATTAGACACTTTTATATTGTATGATAAAGATTGTTTTTTAGGTTTTGCATGAGCTTAATTAGGTGTCTATTGTATTATATTATAGTATATAGTTCTATGTCTATACTCACTTCTATGGATATATAGTTATAACTGATAACATGAAGACATAGTTATATCTAAAATAGATGATGATGACATTTAGTACAAAATAGGGGTTCACATAAATAGTTGGTATCCAAAACTTCTTCTGAATGAAACGAACTATAATATCATACATGGTAGCAACAATAGTCTCATTCGCAGTAGTAGGCGGATTAATGATATCACCTCTACCTACAATGGCAGCTACACAAACAGCAGCAGAAACAGCAGCAGGAACGCAAAGTCCAGTTTGTGGAGAAGTTGTAAGGGGAAATGTCACTTTGTCAGCCAATCTAGTATGTAGTGGGGACGGACTAATAGCCGGAGACGACGGAACAACAATAAACCTTAATGGCTTTTCAATAGAAGGTCCAGGAGCAGCCAGTTCTAAAATTGGAGTTGTGGTACCTAATCAAGACCACGTATCAATAAAAGGTCCAGGTCGTATATCTAACTTTGCAGCAGCAACATTGATCACAGGAGCTCGTGGTACAAGTGTAGATAGTATGATTTTAGAAAATAACGACGTGGCGCTTTTGTTGACAGGTACTAGAGATACAATTATTTCACAAAACCTAATCAGAGGAAATAGCATGGGTGCTGCATCTCATTCTAGTGATGGCACGAGTAGAATAGAATCTAATCTATTTAATGATAACAAATTGGCTGGAATTTCTCTAGTTAATAGTGCAGGCTTTGGTATAGCAGGAAATAACATACAAGGTGGTAAAGTCGGTATATTTCTGGATGCCAATAGCAATGGTAATGCTGTAGTTGCTAATAACGCCTTCAATGTCGGCATAGGTCTTAACAACGGCAATGGCTTGCCTCCTACTATTAACAACAACGTATTCAAGGACAACAATTGCGAAACTAGTCTACCTACTGGATTATGTAAGGGTCAATAAGAACAACAAAATAACAAGATACCCCTAGTACAAGACAGAATGCAATCGAGCATAATTAGGGGATCTAACCATTTTTTATTAAATCTTTTTTTGATTTTTACTTAAAATAAGATTCAATTGTTTTTTCAAAAAATTGATTTATTCTTTATTCATTTGATGATGGGTATTAATGATCTTTAGGTTAATAATATACTAACAATTCATCTTATACTGAGATTGTAGCTTGCTTTTTATAATCTAAATCTAGAGTGCTGATTCTATTCTTCCTGAACTTTCCATTAACTTCTAAAGTGATCACTTAGATTTAGTTGACATATTTGAATAGTAAAAAGACAATCTGGTATATTTTACTCTTTTTTGTTTATCTGTTTGTATATATCGACAGATAAAATCTAAATTAATAATATAGGGATCTGATCTATTCGTTATCTGTGTAACTTTTTAAACAGTTGATTATTATTTCTAAAAAAATAAGAAAATAAATTTCTATCTTATGGGAAATAGCCTAAATTATCAGCATGTTACAACGACTAATGAATTCAATTATTTGATACTATTCAATTTCTGTATAACGCTCTTCAATTCTGTACCTGATGTATTTGTCGTCAGGAGAATATTTGGCAGGATGTGGATTAACTGTAGGGTGATTGCATTTTGGACATTGATATTTTAGTGTGTATATCTTACAATCGGAACACTTTCGCATAAAATGTTTCATTCTGTCCTACCCTTGATGTTTTTTCTTAGATTCTTCACGAATAAAGTTAAAAATGCCACGATGTTTGTCAATGATCGAACGAACCTTTTCTACCGTATTGTTCATTGCTTTCTCTGCTATCTTGAAATTTTCTGCTGTAACAATAACTCTGTATTTCGGAGCTCCGACATATGTAATACTCACATTGGATGTACTCTTATGAGTTTCTACAGATGATAATGCATTCTTAATTATCTCTATGCCATCTGGTTTTTTTATGGAAATATCTAATATTCCCCTGACCTCTACATGTGGAATCTGTATTTTACTGCTTTCCTCTTCAATAGCATTTGAGACTTCTGGGGGCAAGCCAACATTTTGAATAGTCTCAATTCCTTTTTTTGCAACACTTTCAAAAATGTCATAAACATAATCATACTTTTGAAGAATTTTGTCTTCTATCTCCTTTATTTGACTGTCGTTGAGTTTGCCTTTGGTCTTTATGATTTCCATAAATGCTGATGCCTTCTCGTTCTTTTTTACTTCAATGAGTTTGGATTTTCTCTCCTCTCCTGATACCTGCTTGAGCGAAAGATCAACTTCTTCTCTTGCCTTGTCTACTCTGATTACTTTTAAGACTGTCTTTTGTCTCGGTTTTACATACCTTTCAATATTTCTTATCCACCCTGTTGCAATCTCAGAAATATGAAGAAATCCCATCATTCCATTATATTCGTCTAAACGGACATATGCTCCATGACCGGTTACTTCCTGAGTAGTCGCAATAACAATATCTCCTTCTTCTGGTAGATGTTTAATCTCAATACTAGACATTTGTAAATGTAAACCCTACAAATGGTAACTTTAAGGTTGCCCCGATTTGTTATTGTCCCTTGAAATTTATTGGATAGTTAAACAGAAAGTTTATTAGTAAATATTTTTTTTGAATTATTTAATAATCAATTCCTTTCTTTGCTTTAATGCCACTCTGAAAAGGGTGCTTTATATTTTTCATCTCTGTTACTAAATCTGCAACATCAATGATCTCCTTTGGTGCATAATTGCCGGTTAGAACTAATGTTGTTTTCTCGTGTTTT
>JAICSL010000335.1 GCA_025936955.1 Nitrososphaeraceae archaeon | reverse complement strand
GGTTCCACTTGAAGTAAAAGATTCTTATAATAATATTCTAAGACATGCGTTGGAAAGTAAAGCTGGTGCAGAGGATATTATATTTCGAAGTGGTAACATAACGACTATATCATATCAGCCATTGTTTATTGAGGATAAGCATCTTTGGACATTGTTTATTGGTTCCCCGCACAACTTGGCTAGCGACGTTGGTCTACTTATAGATCAGCAGAAGGACTTTAGTACACTTATGGTAGTAATAATTGGAGCTATCGCAATTGGTATTGCATTTCTCATTCTATCTTGGAATAAACGGCTAGAATCTGCAGTAAATGCAAGAACTGTGGAATTAAAAACGGCCAACGATTCCTTATCTGATTCAATTAAATTACTTGGAGCAGCGAACAAACAGCTTGAAGTACAAGATAAAATGCAAAGAGAGTTTATTAACATTGCCGCTCACGAATTACGTACGCCTATTATGCCCATTATGGCCGAAGCAGAGTTTATTAAAAACAAATTCGAAAACAATAATGAAGTAGTACAAGTAGAAAAAGAGCAGATAGCATTAATTATTCGGAATGCAAAAAGGCTAGAACAACTCGCTTCGGATATCTTAGATGTTTCAAAAATAGAAAGTCAATCGCTCAAACTCAATAAAGAAAAGTTCAATCTAAATGATGTAATATCAAATAGTGTAGATGATATTAGGTATCATATTGCGCATGAGGATGGAGACAATGGTAAAATCCAGGTATTTTATAGACCAAACAATATTATGTTAAAAGCAGATAAAGGCAGAATAACACAGGTTATTATCAATCTGCTAAGCAATGCAGTTAAATTCACAGAAGAAGGTATAATTTCTGTCACTACGGAGAAAAAAGATAGCATCGTAATAATTAGCGTTGAGGATACTGGTTCTGGGATAGATCCTGAAATATTTCCACGGTTATTTTCCAAGTTTGCTACAAAATCAGATCAGGCAGCAAAGTCCGATAAAGGTACCGGACTCGGATTATTTATTTCAAAAAACATTGTTGAGGCTCATGGTGGAAAAATTTGGGCCAAGAACAAGATAAATGGAAAAGGAGCAATTTTCGTATTTAGTTTACCTGCTCAAGATAACTAGATCATGACGGAGATCAATAATCCTTGTTTTGCCATTATATAGAATTTTGTACAAGAATAATATATATGAATAATCAAATAATTTGTCTCTCATGGATCTTTATAGTAGTTTAATAAATTATTTAATAAATTAGTTAATGAACGACGCAAATTGGAATTTGACAATTTTAATGCGATAAGAAAGCTGATACTTGTGATGTGAACAGGTAGAAGCTCACGATTTGATTATCTTTACCACATTCTATGTGAAAAACTAGAAGGATATCTAATTGTTAAGTGAACTGTAAATTCTTACTATTAATATAATTTAATTTATTACACTTCAAACTAACAAGAACGGTTTTCTATAAAAGACATGATAATAAAACTCACAGGACGGGGTTACTAAAGTCAAATATATTCTTAGTAACGAAAAAGCCATTGCATAATGGATAATCTTATTATGGTAATTAGCGCATCACTAGTCTTGTCAGTTTTGATAGTAGGATTCTTGTCCATTTTGCCCTTACAGAAAAGTATGGCAGATGATGTAAATAGTGAAACAAAGTCCAAGTTAAAGGTTCCAGATTTCCACATCTTGCTAAATGCTACTAAATCCGATCGTGATCACTCAAGTCACCGGAGCAATCAATGTAAAGACAGTTCAGAGTGTTCAGGTTCCTATCGCAATATCGCATCAGATGGTCCAGGAGTAAATGTTGTTTTGCCAAATAGTATACCGTTTCCATAGATAGGGGCCTTCGCTTTATCCTCGATCTAAAATGATTTTGAATGCAAATAGATCGCTTCTAGTTTTAAAATTCTTTTATGCTCCTATGCTAATTGAATCAATTCTGCTGTTTTGGCCTAGCCTGGATTCGTTCATTTAAATATGCTTTTGCAAAGGGAGCTGAGAACACACCTTTATTTTTTTACCAACTGATTTTCTCCAGCAACATGTATTTTCTAAACTTTTAGTCATTCATATTCTTTTATTAACTCCAAACAGTCTTTATCCGTCTACAATTACGCGTATATGATCATAAACGGTTCTGAAAGACCTAATTAAAGACTTGGTAAGTGTTGCTAGGTCTTATAATAAAGATAATATTTTGGTATTACAAAATAAAAGTAGATATCAAAATATTAACGGAATGTCATTTTTCCATTATTTAGGTCCTAGTCCCATTCCAGGAGGTGTTGAACTCTGTGCACAGGGAGCTACTGGTGGAAAAACATGACATCCTGATACTTCTGGAGGACTTT
>JAICSL010000272.1 GCA_025936955.1 Nitrososphaeraceae archaeon | reverse complement strand
ATTACTAAAAGACAGATCTAGGAGTATCATTCTCAGTTATTCTGGTCAGCATCTTGCTACCATGCGCTTCAATTACGATTCGATCCGTAAATTAACAATAATCCCATATCTATTATGTAAGTGGTAAGACTAAAGATAACTTCGTTTTGTGTTTTCATTGAATGTTTTCAATTTTCAAAATTTGCATTTGGTCAGTATCTATATAGAATATATATCATTTAAAGTGCTTGTTATGAAACTAGTAAATTGAATTCATACTTTAACGGTTGAGGAAGATCTGTCTTGTCATTATCCATCGTAGTAACTTCCAAAACGATTCTATAAGTACCGGGTTCAGAGAATATCTTACCATCAACTGTTATGGGGTTTCCAGGATCTGCAATCCATGCATTGGTTAGATCATCCATGTTTCCACCAACTGAATATGACAATTGTTGTGGACTGCTCTTAGCATTTTGTCTAAAATCAACTGTGATGTTACCAGCATGGGAATGAAAAAACTCTGAAAGAAAATGTTTTTGATCCTTTGAAATGTCCATTCTAACTGTGACGTGGTATATACTCTGTTTTGTATTCTGATCTACGAAAGAGATTTTCATCAAAAAATCCCGATCTGTTTTAATTTGTTTGGGTACAGTCTCAAAATTCAATGCAATGTTCCTCTCGCCTATGCTTGCTGTTGGAGGCATCATGTGTTGAGCTATTGCAGATGGAATTAAAAGTGAGCAAGAAAATATTATCATCAAAAAGAGTCCCACTCCAGCAACTGAATACAGGTCAATCTTGTTTGAAAGCATTATCGATTGGTAGATAGATATCCTGATTTGAATATATCTATACATTTGCTTCTGACGAGACTATCAAAATTACTACATTACAGTATAATTCCATAAAGCTAAGGAGCGCGGTCTATCTTCGGTTTGGTAACTGCAATTGCATATAGGATACACCTACTGTCCCATGCTATTATTTTTTGTGTTAGTCCATTTCATCATGCTACAACAGAAATAAATGTTGAATTTGATTCTTCCAAGTTGTTTATAACATTCATTATATTATAAGTCCAGATTCGTGCTAACATACCCATCGTCTTCTCGACGAGAACCTATTCCAATAAAGACAGTATACATATCAAATAATTAGTGCGTTAATATATTATCATTGCCAAATATATGTCTACTATTAACTTTCTTCTTTACAGGTAGATTAATAAGAGTAAATTAATAAAATTATTTTGATTCTAAATATATATGCAATATTCAGGAAATAATTCGGATGGGAATCTAAAATTAAGGGGTAAAACAGCCATCGATGCCGAACATAAGAATATCCCAATGGAAGATGAGAAGAGAGTAACTAATAAAATTTCGGATATGTATGGTATAGATTCTGACGAAGCAAAAGATATCCACCGGGATTATCACCTCAATAGGATAGTTGTCCTTCTTTTAGACCGAGCAAAGAAACATGGAATGACCGAGGCCATGTTCATAGACAGAATCAAAAGCTTCGACATGATAAGATATGCTCACAGTGTATCTCAAGGCGAGTTGATGGAAATTGCTGCGGTCGATGTCTTGTATAGAGAATTGTGCTCTATGGATAATAATAGTTTAGAAGATAGATATATTAATTTTTATGGTTAGCTCATCGAATGATAGTCGGTTTGGTTTCTTACAAACTTTATATGCTGGTCCTATAGATTTAATGAAGGCGTGTTATCAAAAAGGCATCAAACGATAATACTGTCATAATCCTACAAGTTTTAAAGAGGTCAAATTCCGAAAATATCAAGTCTTTCTAAATATTGTAAATATCGTCTCATACGGTGGTCCGTTATGAATAATAATTTTTTAAAATCGATCCAATTTGATTCCTTTTGTCTTCTACCTTCCTTATCGCGTAAAATTTATCCTTTCTAAGATAATAATAGGAATTCAATCGCGTTCATGATCAGATAACCCTTTGTTTTCTCAAATAAATATATCAATAGAATAATAGTTAAAGGTTTGAAGAGATACAATCTAACGCCGATAATTGATCTCGATCTGATTGAAACAGTCCATAGCAAGATAAATGATTTATGCAAATATTGCATTGACACATATAATTTATAATTCATTGAAAATTCGAATGCCCATACTCCTAATTTGCATGACAATAACTGCATCCTGTTGTCAAACTAGATAATTATCAGATGGTCGTTCTTCGGAAACTATTCAATGACTTGAGAATCATTCTAGATACTAAGAAGCCAAGATACGGTAATAACAAACATTAGTTGTCAAATAAGTATGTTTAAACATATCGATATAGACTGCCAATGTTCAATATAATTGTCATAGTAGCATAGAGGCCATAAGATATCGTTGTACAACGCATAACAATTAAGTACTTTACAGTCCATATCTAGTAGATCTAGTAAATGAGCTTTGGCAATAATGATCCGAATGATTGGTTCAGAAGGTTCTTTGGTGGTAGCGGACCTCTGGGGAGAAGAGGAGAAGGCTGGTTTAATGATATTTTTACAGGATTTGATGAAATGAGAAAACAAATGGAGAGGGAATTTGAAGAGCAATTTAGAGACGTACAAACAAAAGCTCCAAAAGAATTGGTTAGAGAGTATGAGACATCCGAAGGCGATAAGGTCAGAGAAATAGGGCCTTTTGTATATGGATACTCAGTTACCATTGGACCTGATGGTAAGCCAAAAGTAAGAGAATTTGGCAACGTTAGATCGAATAATAGAGGAGGTTTTGGCACCAGACCCCAATTCTCAGCAGAAAGAGAACCTTTAGCAGATATAATTAATTCAGATAAAGAAGTCAAAGTCGTGGTAGAGCTACCTGGTGTTAGCAAAGAGAATCTCAGGGTAAATGCTTATGATAACTCCGTTGAAATATTAGCTAACACAGGAGATAGAAAGTACAGGAGGATAGTTGATCTACCTGCAGACGCTGACATTGAAACAGCAAGATCGAGTTATCGAAACGGAATACTTGAGATAATATTTAACAAGAAAGGACAGGATAAACCT
>JAICSL010000217.1 GCA_025936955.1 Nitrososphaeraceae archaeon | reverse complement strand
GCGGTTCTAAAATTTTTTCCATGGAGTCTGAAGTATCATATCTTTTTTCTGTGTTTCGAAAACGATGTTGTATATCAAGATAGGACCGCATAGTCTGAAAACCAAATGGTTGGGAAGATATATTCTGTTGATGAAAAGCAGTATATTTCCTAACAGGGATACAAGTTCCCGCGTGTTTCCTATTGATATGTCTCTTTAGATTCCAGTATCTTCCAGAAGACTCGTGACAAATGGGGCAATGCCATTTTTGTCTCATAAATTCGTACCACCCTTGGTTTCGTAAATGACTTTGTCTGGAGTTACTCCGGGGTAACTCCGAGTCACTTGCTCTTTTCTTTTTAGTTTCATGTTATAGCAGAATCTTCTACTTATATCTATTTATACTTTATTATAGAATTATTTACTTGGAATGACCTGAAGATCCGATTATTTAGAATGAAGATCTTTTATCCTGTTTTTTTTCATTTATTATCTTCATGCTCTGTTCCCTCTTGTTGAGTTTGTAGAAGAAATGCTCCAAGGTTCTATCATACTTATCATGTTAAGATATTTGAAGTGTTGACGAAAGATACAATAAATTGGCTAATTCTGCTGAACCTGTAGTATCTACAATTTCCTTTTAATTCTATCTAGCTCATTTTGAACTGAAGGATTAAGATTTTCGTGTCCAGATCTTTTCTCTGGTCAACAGTGAGCAGTCCGAAGGCATCTCAAAAAATAGCATCTATACATCATTTCCAAATAGAGGAAAGTGACCCTTTGGATTGTAAGGGAGGAGCAGACAGGTCAATTATAATCATTATTCTTATTTCATCTAGTGCATTATTGTGGTCAACATTTCATGCAGTTGGCGTTAGAAAAACGTAGGGCATTTCGCCTCAAAGTATTTAGTGGACTGGGCGGGATTAAATCCCTTGCGGTAAAGGGGTTCAGCTACTTTAATATTATTTCACCAAAATGATGTATATTTATGACTGGTTTTAGACCAAAGATATTGTTAACATCTTGTTTTTCTTCTGATTTTTCCTTTGAAATTCATGTATCTATAAGGCAATTATACCCAAACGAAAGATATGAAATATGGACTTTCTTTCCAGATGGCGAGGCTATTGGAGCACATGGCCTGAGAGCTGATGACTATGGGAACCTTGTTACTCCGCAAGGCGATAAAGATATAGTCTCAGGCAGTTATTCAGTTCTTCCAACGTGTAATATGATAACAACCAAAGTTTTAGTATCTATTTGGCATCAGAAGATTCTTTTAGATAGTTGGTATTGCATATAATAAGACAACCGATAGGCTAATAAGCGCAGACTTCCCATAATGTTATATCTCTACAATAATCTGAAGAATTGAGAACATAATATTACAAGTGTATCTGATAATTATACACTTTGAGGTGATCACGATGCTTTACCCAGATCTTACTAGAGGTTTACTATAAAATGAATAAAAAAGGAAATAAATGAGAAATGGTTTGTAAAGGGATATGTATACGTCATAAAGCGGTTAAGCCATCAGGCGAAGGTCGTTATAATACTGGACAGAAGCGTTGTCAGATATGCGAGATATATTTAAATTGGGATGGATTTTGGTGTCCATGCTGCGGATATCGAATGAGAACAAGGCCACGAAATGCAAAATATAAGGCTATACTACGTCAAAGCAAGAAAGACAAAGAGAGTCAAGGAGTGTTACCAAAACTACAGGCACAATCTGTTATAGCTATCTATAGATAAGTTATCGAGATGGTATAATCATTTTGATGTCTATCTTAAGTTTATGTTATTTCTACCACGACCCTCTTTTGCAAATTTGAATGTGTACTCTGATAAATTATTAAACTGAAATGAATTGTTAAATTCACTAAATTCATAAAAATGACAGAACACGTCTTAATATCGTGCTCGCTATTGCTATTCTCGTTGTTCCCAGAGCATTCTACCCACATTTAATTTCAGAAACTGCTGATATCATCGAGGCTGTATAATAATTCAATAATCATGATTTGATAACTATTTACATTCAGACAGTTTGTCCAACCAAAATTTGGATACCACGTAGACATTTAAATTATTTCACAAGCTGATGTTAAATATCCACAATCTGATTATGATCCACAACCTGCTAAATATAGAAGGATCATTATTTTTTATTGATCCCCTTTTATTATTACAAGTTGACAAAGCCCAATGAGAACCATTTGATATCTAATGCAATATACTTTTGCACAATATAGAAAAGAATCCATATGAATATTATGTAATAAGCTTTATTGATATTATTTCAGATCTAAAGTCTTATCAATTAATGCTTTGAATGCGGGAAAGGGTTGTGCTCCTTCTATTTTCTGAGGATGTGAACCGTCACTTTTTACTATCATGAAAGAAGGTGTTTCTATAAAACCAAGAGAGTGAGCGAATGCAATATCATTTTCTATAAATGATTTATATTTCTGATTATCAAAACATGAATCAAACTTTGAAATATCCAAAATGGGTATTTGTAAGGCAAACTTTCTCAAATTGTCTTTATTTGACCAGCCTGAATCAATTGGTCCTTGGTTCTTGTACAACAAGTTATGGAATTGCCAGAATTTGCCTTGATCTTGTATACACTGAGCTGCCAGAGCGGCAGGGATTGAATCTGCTCCTCTGTTTGGTAAGTGTTTAAAAACCAAGACAACCTTGCCAGTCTGAATGTATGTCTCATTTATCATCGGTTCAGTATTTTTTACGTATCGAGCACACAGATGACATTGTAGATCACTGAAATCAATTAATGTGACAGTAGCTGATTTATTCCCAAAATAGGGAGACCCTTGATTAATCAAATTTGATAATGCCAGATCAGCAGAAGCGTCGATATTTTGAGTTTGTGCAAATACATCAATTTTGCTATCATTCAATTTTGGAGTAGGAAAAAAAGACAATGATGAATAGTTTAATTTCAATGTCTCAAATATATCAAGACATGATGAAAATATAATCATAGCTAGGATTATTGGTACCATTTTATTGATAAGGCTAAATTGTTGTCGCCGGGGTCTATTCATCAATAACACGCGCTAAAAATAACTTAAAACTGTTTCTTTAATCGTTATAAATAATCTAATGAAATTAATAATTAGACTAAAGTGCCAACCTGATAACTGATTCCTATATTTTAACAAATAGAGCATGCAGATAACCTACTTGGTGAATAGAAATATATAATATAAGACTGAAAAGCCATAGTTAATATTTACTGATAATAAAAAGTATTTATTGATATTATTTAATTTTATGCTCTCAGACTTATGAGGATGATAAAGTTTATTATCCTTCTAGATTAGATGGTTATATTACAAGACAAAATGGTTAAGTTGATTGGCTGTTTACAGAATGTGACTACAGCTATCTAAGGATCAAATCGATATCTTCTACTAAGGAATTAATCCAATCATGCTATGAACTGAAATAGGAATAATGTTGATGGTAACGAACATCCATTTAAGAAAAGTCGTAATATTTGTGAAATGGACCCCTAGGTTGTATAGATATGACATGCTCAGATAAAATCATCTACGTTATCTGTCCTAACCAGTTCGAAATCTTTTCTGTTACTCGCATATCCGTCAAAAAACCTAACTATTATTCTGTTTTCCATATTGTACAAACGAGAAAAGTAAATTTTCATGATCTGCTTTTTGGATAGTTACTCATTTATTATTAGTTTCAATTTATGTGCCTGCACAACAGGATAAACAGAAAAAGATAATTCACCAGAGTAGCATTCTTTAATTAAGATACTTAAAATAGAATTGTTTTCCTAGG
>JAICSL010000359.1 GCA_025936955.1 Nitrososphaeraceae archaeon | reverse complement strand
ATATTATATTGAAGGAGGAACTAGCAGTATTAACCAAATATTTTTGCATCCTGATGATACCAAATATAATTTAAATCAGATAATTTGAATGGATGCTTAATTTATAAAACTATGTATAGTAATTAAATCTATGCTTCGGCGAGTTTGTAAAAAAGATGATATTCATGATAATTCGATGAAAGCTTTTAGACTTGAAAATAATGACATATTAATAGGCAGGAGGAACCAAAAATTATTTGCTTGCAGTAATTCATGCCCCCATAGGGGTGCATCTTTGTCGAAGGGAGAATTTAATGATGATAATATTGTATGCTATATGCACGGATATGAATATAATATAACTACCGGTAGGCTGGTAACTATGAAATCCTGGAAAAAAGAAGAAGGATGGGCAGAACAAAGCCAAGAATGGCGAAGCTCAGCGGACTTGAATATGTATCCCGTAGTAGAAAGAGATGGATATATCTATGTAGAGGTTTAGCAATCACTACAAATCAATTAGTCTTGGTCTAAAGTGTGGGCTTCTTTGTTTAGACTTCCTGTTTGCATTGGTAAAGAAAGGCAGACGATTCTTCGTTATTGTCAAATATGGACTTAATCTTGGAACCGCACTATAAAAAAATATCATACTACCTGAACAAATAGTGATTCATGACCTCAAAATGGAAGGAAATAAATATTATTCTGGGACAGATTCCGTTTTTAATTTTCCGTCATCTACCTTTATAAAAAGAAATCTGTTATCCTTAAAGATGAGAGTTAACTCCTCGTTGCCTATTTCTATGTCAAGGAGTTCTTGCCCCTTTATTCCATCAAATTTAGCCATATATAGTTAAAGATTAGGCAGCGGTATAATTTAAGTTATTTACTTTCTAGTCTATCAATTTTTTTTTCAACACATTGAATTACTATTGTACACACTTAATAGTAATAATTTTAGACTTACCGGTTAACTTTGTGGGTGGTGTATAATTGTGTTTTCCCCATGAAACCATGATCTGTGCCGCGAGCATATGACTCCCTAGTTTCAGCTCACTGCCTTTTAATTCTATGAGTTCGTCAACATCAAATAAAATTGATCGAGCCTCATCAACTGAAAGCGGATAAAGTGGGATATCATTTCTAATAATAGTTATCCAAATCCTATACTGAATTTTGGGATTCCGTGTCCAGAATAAGACAGCTTTCCTAATATGCCTCGTCCTAAAAATATTTCTTCTCCCTGATTTTATGATGATCTCAATATTAATTCTAAACACGTTATCGTACTTGTTATAAGCTCTTTCCCATGTTTTCTGATCAAATGTTTCTCTGATTTTTCCCAATATTTTGAAATTTAAATTTAAGCTAATAATCCCATCGGCTTTTACTTTATCTTGTTTTCCTGTCAAGATAATATCAGAAAGAACGGTATCGTTATTTGTTATCATAATTTCACATGGTATCATTTATATCCTCAATAAGTAGTTGTCTTTACAATGCTTGCTGAAATTATAGACATTAAAGCTAATGAAATTGAATTAAAGCTTCAAGAAGAGGATATTTCTATCATGTATATAATACAACACGAGCTATTGAAGGAGAAAAATGTGCAGTTTGCGGGTGTAATGCTCAAACATCCACTTATCAAAGACTATATTCTTAGAGTCATATCGAATAAAAATAGTCCGATCGAAGCAGTACAGCGATCATCTATTTCTGCATTAGAATACATCAAAGAAGTAGCAAGTATCTGCAAGGTTGCCCTAAAAAATGAGTTGATGCGTTAATTTCCATGAGATTCTGTCCTAAGTGCGAAACTCGGATGAAACCCAAGGTCGACGAGGGTATTATTAAGTGTCCAAAATGCGGATTTAGCTCTCCAGAAAAGGAAGAAGAAAAATCTATGATAATCGGAGGATCGGCAGTGTTCGAGCGACCTATATCAGAGAGTTCACTGAAAGTTATGGAGACTGATAACGATCAATCTGGTTTACCTACAACTTCTATTGAATGCCCTAAATGCAAAAACAATAGTGCTTTTTGGTGGATGCTACAAACTAGATCCGCCGACGAACCAACTACACAATTTTTTCGATGTACTAAATGTAGTCATACATGGAGAAACTACGCATGAGAAAACAGATTAATGTAAATGTTTCTTGATTTT
>JAICSL010000229.1 GCA_025936955.1 Nitrososphaeraceae archaeon | reverse complement strand
GGAGTTAAAATACCCTTCATATTTCTAGTTTTAGATATCTGAATTTATACTATCTCGTTGAATTGTTCGATTAGGTATAAAGTTATAATAGAAACTTATGATTCTACTGGCTTCTAATTTCCAGTACTCCGCATTTAGCTTTAATGGATGGATATATTACTTTACCAGTTAATTTTAAGTTATTATGCTATGTGTGGCATCTCATATTAAAAGAAGTAAACTCTTGGACTTGCTCAATATTCAAAACAATAGCCTAAAAAGTGATGGTGGATTACTATTGTTAAAAGTGGCAATAGGAGGTTGGTCCATTCTTGTTTAAGTAAAGATTGTTGTACCTCAATTTATGGATGAAAAAATTGTCGGTTCTACTGAAATTATATCAGGAGAGCCTTTAACATTATACTATCTAAAATGAAAGACAAACGGATTCTTAACTTTGAAGTAAAAGTTATTGCTATAGATCTGAAATCCCATTGGCTGTTATACCAAATTTTACCTTGTTTTTTCTGGCTGGTTGAATAAGACCAGCCGTGAAAGCTGATTGTTCTATACTATCTACTTCAAGTTTTAGCTTTACATGAGCATAGATTGAAACTGAAGCATTCATGAATTCCCTCTCCTCGAACCCATTATCATTAGGATTCCATCTCGACTTCGATTCTTTATATTTAATCTGACTATATGTGGTCCTATTAACAGGAACATTACGAATCATATTTGTAATAACAACAGCACAATCAAAACTAATAGCAGCAAGCGATAAGTCGTGAAGATGCTTCATCAATACAAGATGTCTTGAAGACCCTTTGAATTCATCTGAAAATAATGAAGTGGCACTATCAATTATTACAAGTCCGGGGCAAGTCCTGTAAATGTTTTTAACCACATTTATCTGATCATATGTGGATAAAGATCTGATCACGATGATATTATCAAGTATTTCATAATTGTTTTTCCCTCCTACTTTCCCAATCTCATTTATCCTTTCTGGCCTGAATTTTCCGGAGGTATCAATAAACACTATTTTCCCTTTGTCCTTGAAGTATGTCGCAAAGTTAACACATAGTGTAAAACATAATTGTGTTTTTCCAGATCCTGCGGCCCCATAGATATCCGTAAGCATACCTATACGTACTCCTCCTCCAAGTAAACAGTCGATTGATTTAGCACCTGTAGGAATGAATCTGCTCACTATCTAGAATATATGTGTGCCAGGATAAATGAATGCATCTGTTAAATAAAGGAACCTTTTTATTGTAGCCACGGCTCTTCTGAATTGCAAAGTGAATATTTGAATTGTCATCATCCGCATCACAACAACAACCCAAACGACCCTTATCCACATTACAACGTTCAATTAACAGAAAAGTTGCAGTTAGATTGAAGAGTGAGCTGGAGTATAGAGGCAAGATGAATAATGTCGATTCATATATGAATTTAATACTTGTAGATGCAGAAGAGTATAATGGTTCTGAGGTTGTTGCAAATTATGGTAAGGTCGTAATCAGAGGTAATAATGTACTCTTCATAAGACTAGAAAAAGAATTCTAAATTAATTATTTAGAAAGAATCAGGTTAGGGTGTAATGACGGTAGATAAAGATGGTTAGGAGATATTTATTTACATCAGAGAGTGTTACAGAGGGACACCCAGATAAAATATGTGACCAGATTTCTGATTCAATATTAGATGAATTTTTAAGACAAGATAAAGATTCACACGTTGCAGTAGAATCTATGACGACTACAGGGATCGTTTTTATTGCGGGAGAAATTACCTCAAAGGGAAAGATAGATATACAAAAAACTGTTCGCAAAACTATCCGTGAAATTGGATACGATAAACCAGAATACGGATTTGATTGTGATACCTGTTCAGTATTAGAGTCTGTCCACGAACAGAGTCCTGATATATCTATGGGTGTATATGCTGATGCAGCGATCCATAAGGAGCAAGGGGCCGGTGATCAAGGGATAATGTTTGGATACGCTACCAAAGAAACCATTGGATTAATGCCTTTGCCAATTACAATGGCGCATCAGTTAACTATGAAATTGGCACAAGTAAGAAAAAGTGGCGATTTGAGTTGGATTCGTCCGGATGGAAAATCACAGGTTTCTGTGGTATATGAAGATTTTGAGCCAAAAAGAATTGATTCAGTTGTAATCTCTACTCAACACTCTGTGGATGTGAGCCTGAATCAGATAAGAGAAGAAATTATTGAACGAGTTATAAAGCCTGTTTGTGATAGATGGATTGATAATAAAACAAGATTTTTTGTAAATCCTACTGGTAGATTTGTGATTGGAGGTCCCCCCGCTGATACTGGACTGACTGGAAGGAAAATTATTGCCGACACCTACGGGGGGATGGGAAGACATGGGGGAGGTGCCTTTTCAGGAAAAGATCCATCGAAAGTTGACAGGTCTGCGTGTTATATGGCAAGATATGTAGCCAAGAATATTGTTGCAGCTGAATTAGCAGATAGATGTGAAGTACAGATTGCATATGCTATCGGCCTTGCAGAACCAGTTTCTATAATGGTAGACACCTATGGAACAGGTAAATTATCTGAAGAGCTAATTGAGCAAAAAGTAAGGAAGAGCTTTGATATGAGGCCGGCTATGATAATTAGCAGCCTTGATTTAAAAAGGCCCATATATAAGAAGACTGCAGCTTATGGACATTTTGGTAGAGCCGAACCAGATTTCACATGGGAAAAGACCGATCAAGTCTCTTCGTTGCTCAAATGACTTTTTTTGCTGTAATGACATACTCCAAAGCTTTGCCTTTGTCTTTTCCTAAATCATACCGTCTATTAAAAAATTTCACAATATTGAAAATATCTCTCTTTAATAGATCGTCTGAGTTAGGATGATCTCTTCTTACTGCTTGAGGCCAATCAATAATCCATGTTCCCTCGTTATCATCTATTAAAATATTGTACTCACTCAAATCACAGTTAATAACGCCATGCGTGTATGCAATTGCGATATTTTGCAAAATGTCTTGTAAGGTCTTCTTGGGATCTTTTAATTCCTTTGTATTTGCAAGTCTAGTTCCATTTATCCTATTCATGATTACACAATGCATTATACTGTAGTATGGTTTGGGAATTCTTATCGAAGTATTACTGAGTTCTCTAAGTATATCATACTCCTTTTGGGCAGCTTCTATATTGACCAATAGCCAATTATGAATAAATGTCTTCCTTGAAACCGTTCTTTTTTTTCTTACTTGCTTAAAACTTGTTCTGCCAATCCTAAAAAATTTTATTGCATATTCTTCATTTGATCGGGCAATCGCTTCATACACATCTGATTCCTTCCCAATACCGATAGGCTTTCTAATGCCATAGATTATATCTTTGTCAGCAAGCATCCTCAAGGCTATTGTATCCAAACCATTTGTAGACATTGCAAATCCTCTTTTGCTCCTTTCAATTAAATTCATTTCAAACAATCGTGTTATTCGGTAGTTTAGATTTCCTAAAGGTATTTTTGAATAGTTTTGTAATTCCTCTCTTGTCACTGATTCATGATGCTTAAGAGAAGATGCAAAGACCTTTAACAATTCAAAGTCTTGATGTTCTAGTTTTCTGACAATATTAGCTGTTATTTCT
>JAICSL010000020.1 GCA_025936955.1 Nitrososphaeraceae archaeon | reverse complement strand
CGCTGTAGGAGTTGGCGGTTATCTTTTGGAATCAGGTATTTTGTTGTCCAGAATGGCATCTAAGGTGTATCTGATCTATAGAGGAGGTCAATTGGGAGGAGACAAAGATATGATGGCATCTCTAGAAAAAAAGGAAAATGTTGAACTAGTACCAAATACTGTAATAAAATCGATATCTGGTAATAATATGCTTCAACAGATAGTAACTGTCGATAACAAAGGATCTGAAAATGTAATAAACATAGACGGATTATTTATTGAAATGGGATCAAAGATTAATTTAGATTTTGTCAAGCATTTAGTCAAATTCAATCCGAAGGGAGAGATCGAGGTAATGAATGGAGGAAAAACATCCCATCCTGCAATATTTGCTGCAGGCGATGCGACTAACATCCCGTACAAACAGATCGTTGCAGCTTGTGGAGATGGGGCTTCTGCGGGACTATCTGCATTTAATTATATAGAAAAATTGAAAGGGAGGCCAGGTGTACGTTCAGACTGGAAGAAGACAATCGGTGATACTGTTTTCCATTACTAATTTTTTAATAATACGGTAATGGAGTATATCAAGGTACTAGTGCTATAATAGGCTGTTAATATTTGGTCAACTATCCAGCCAGTGGTCTTAAAAGTAAAATTATGAATTAATATTGTAGAATGTATGAGATACCAATGTTACTATTAGAGGCATTAATAATCTTATTTTAAATGATCTATTGATATCCAGATCTTCTGTCTTTTAGGAACCTTTTCTTAAGTGATATCTGAAAAACTAAATGTCGAAAACTTGTTTTTACCATTGCTTACTTTATTTGAATATCTCCAATGGCCAATTTCAACTCTTTATTTTCTAGAGATCGCACCTAAATTTTACGCAATTGCTTCTATATTCTTATCATTTATCATTTTCAATGGATAGCATAGAGAGCATTCAGATCGGTTCTCAGTTTTGATTATAGTATAATCTAATAGATATTGAAAGTGACATTTCCACTTCCATCTCTAAACAGAAATATCATTTCATGTCATAACACACAACTAGTAAAAAATTGTTTAATGATCTCTATCCACGACATTCAGACGATTTTATACTTCCTGGCTCTTGCTTACTATTAACAACAATCTGGTAGATACCATTATGCATTAATTGATTCAGACTTGACTCAATTTGTATTTCTTGTTCAGGTGTTATATTCGGTGTTGACTGTAGTCCGATACTACCTCCTACCGTTTTCTTCAATGGATCAAAATCATCAATAGTTAAATCATTTACAATTCTTTGGAATTCAGATTTTGTAACAGTTGCCTTAACAATTCGCCTATCAACATCAACATTGGTACCATTGGGTACTATTCCTTCATTTGAGACTATTGTAAAACCATTACTATATTTAGTTGTGAAATTAGCAATTTCTCCTTTTGTTCCCGTAAAAATAATAGAAAAAATTGCATTTGGAGGTTGAACTGCACCTATCTTGAGCTTCAAAAATTCAAGATCTCTCTGGGATACAAGTTCTTTATATTTTTGATATGCCGGTCCTGCTAATTCATAACATGTACCATTCAGATTGATATTAACATGTTTTTCAGGATAAAAATTATAAGCTAAAAAAAAGCTAATTATACCACCAACTATCAGAATCGCGATTCCAGGTATGACTATTTTCTTAAGAAGCGACAAATATTTTTCAACTCATTCTAGACAAGATTCGCCATTATTTTAACATCTTTCTCAAGTCTGCTGTCATTTCTATTTATATAGAACACGTACTTTTAGCCCAGACTTTACTCCAAATATACCTTTAATATGGATTTCACCCTCTAATCAACAGCATATTTCTCAAAAGATATAACTTGTGATAATGTCTAGTCTAAACTCTTTTGTACACCAGATGATTTTCATTTTCTCTTATATACAGGCATAAGAGGGATGAATATCAAATGCAACGATTTTTCACAAAAATGATTCTAATAATTGATAATCTAGTCAGATTAAATTATTTTCTATGCTCTTTATAAAGTCTAGGCCGCTCTTGGTCACTATCCTATAGTCTTCATATGAGAGGTTTGGTTCGAAGCTGACATACTGATTATATCCAATGAGACTTAGACTTTTGATAATAGATTGAAAGTCAATGTGACCGTATCCAGGCATCTTCCTATTATTATCTGCAAAATGGGTGTGTTGTATTAGTCCGTCTGAATCTGATATTGCATACTCGAATGAATCCTCTTCTATATTCATATGAAAGGTATCGAGTAAGACTCCAAAATTGTCTTGTTTGATTTGATTAGCAATGGCAACTGCATCTTTTGCAGTCGTGCAGTAAGGAGTACTATAACGGTTGAGAGGTTCTAAGAGCAATTGGATACCATGATCGTCAGCAAAATTGGATAATCTAGAAAGGATAGGTATAACTTTTTCTAATACTGGAGCTTTCTTATCATCTGAAAGTATAGTATGATTCCTATCCAACGGGACAAGATTATCATCAGCAAAAAGACAAATATTTAATTTTTCGCCGCCTAGTGATTGACACATCTTAACACACTGTTCAACATATTTTTGGGAAGATTCAACAAAGCTTGGTTCTGAGCTGAGAAAATGTCTTTTCCACCCTTCTGTACTTATTGAACCCCACATTCCTGTAATACCACAAACTGGAATATTAAATGAATTAAATATCTGCTGTAAGCTTTTCAAATCAACTTTATCAGGTTCTCCAAACATCTCTATTGCATCATATCCCTGCTGGAGCAGCCTTTCCAATGTTTGTTCAAGTGACTCTATATTTTTAAAAGAAGAAAGCGTGATGGAATACTTGAGTGCCATATTACCACGGTCTATATTTGGTCTTTATCCATTTATGCAACCAAGTCGATTATATACTGTCCTATATTTACACAATTTATGGCTTCGGACAAATCGCTTTTTACAATACCAGATTTCCTATTTGATACATACACAGCATATCCTTCTTCAGTAACAGGATCTGGAGGTCTTCCATGAGAGCCTTTTATCAAATCTGGATCAAGAGGTATAGATTTTGTTTTTTGATCGAAAAACAATTCAACGGGATCATAACCTGGTTTTCTATGTATATCTACTGTTCTTGCAAATTGTGGTGCCTTCTCAGAATCATACCACCAATAATAGCTGAACCATTTATCTCTATCTGATATTGCAATAATATCGCCACTGCGTTCGTGATCTATTCTTAAACTCTTTTTGTCGTCATCGGTAAATATCTTGTTAACACCTGGGATATTTTCCAGTACTTTTTTAGCTTGATTAACAAAACCTTCCTTGACATAAATATGTGCAATCTGATGATCTACCATCGCAAAAGCATTGCTAAATTCATAATCTATGTATTCCTTATCTTGAATATTCCTTATGGCAAGGAGGCCAGCATCTCTGAGTCGTAAATTCAGTGGAACTGCAGTATGTACATCATTGAATCCATACTCAGATAAGACAATAAATTGGGTATCATCTTTTATTCCTAAATCGACTGTTTTTTGAACCATATTCCCGACCATATCATCAGCTTTCTTCAAGTCATCTCTTACCTGGCTGCTATTTTTGCCGAATCTTTGAGCTGAATAGTCGATATGCGGAATATACGTAAACATTATGGTAGGTCGTTCTTTTTCCATAGTATACTCGGATACCTTTGTTATCCACTCACTTGATTTAACGGATGCAAATGGACCCCAGTATGTTGCGAGGTTAAATTCTCCAAATTTATTCTTTAATTCGCCGTCATAAAATCCAACTGGTTTTGAATAACACCACATTATCATACCCTCTTCAGTATGAAGAGGCCTAGGAGTCACTATAATATCTGAATTAGCAAACATTGTATATTGCCAAAATAATACTGCTGTCTTTATAGGCGAGGAAGACGATAAAGAGGAAGATTTTGTTGGTTTCTTAACCTTATCCCAAATTCTATCAGTTTGAACTAAAGCACTAGATTGTTCCCAAAATGAAGGAACATAATTGGATCTATCATAAAGTCCATTTGCTATTATGCCGTGTTGATTGGGATATTTGCCAGACAGTAGGCTGCTTTGCACTGAGCATGTAACTGCAGGGAATACAGGCTCCATTTTGGTACTCTCACCTTCGGCTGCAATATTTGCAATATTTGGTACAAGGCCAGAGTCGATATGATTAAATTCTAATCCGACAACATCAATGACAATAATATGTTTTACCAATTATTTATTCACCTTTTTTATTGCATATTCTTATGTATTTAAAGTGGTGCATATTATGTAACATAGAGCTTTCTGGCTAATAATATGGATGGAACTATAAGAATGAGACTTAATAACCCGTATTTCAAGCCTATAGTGCCACTTAGAAATATAGAGTCCAGAACTATAATTGAAATTACCATATATTTTACACCATTTTGAATAGTCAAAGACTCATCAAAATTAATTTGCCTGAAAATAGCCACCATAATCCCTGCAAACAATATCAAATTTACAAATAAATCAATTTTAAAAATCCCAAGAAAATATGTAAAAACTATTGATAAAATAATAGCAAACACAATTGACACGGAAACTATAACTGTTTTACTTGTTTTTTGCAGACTTTCTACATCTACTTCCTTTTTGCTAAGTAGACTTATTGCAATTATATAGACAAATAAAAACAAGCTAACTGATACTATTCTGAGTAATAAATTATAGGATGTTGCTATTACAAAAAGAGCAGGACTTGCTCCTAAAATGATATTTAGAAATCTTGCAGAGCCCATTGTTAGTGGACCTAGGATTGTATTTTTTAGTTTGAAATCATAAGAGATAACAATAAAGGACAAAATAATGGAGATAATAAAACTAGCTGTGCTTACTACTAATGCAAGGATATTAGCAGATATCAATGATATCAAAGCGATTATCAATGCCCCTTTTTTTGTGACTCTTCTAGAAGGAAGAGGTCTGTTCGGACGTTCTCGGAGGTCTGTCTCAAAATCAAAATAGTCATTGAAAACTATTCCAGATATATACATCATTAATGAAGATAAAATTAAAAGTGATAATTCTAAAGCATTAGTATAAGTAGATCCAATTATTGCAAAATATCCTACTAAAATATTTGTCGGTACAGTGAATAAATTGGGTAATCGGATTAAAAGCAAAAATTGCCTGATCACAAAGTCCTGACCACCATGTTCATCCCTATTTAATATCGATACAATTTAATCTAATACATGTAAAATATTATGGTTGGTGCCAGTTATAAAAAAAAGTAATTAGAAAAAACTGAACGAAAATATCTTGAATCTTTATTATATACGCAAGAGTTATTATCAATTTAAATAACGGTGTACGAGTAAAGACTTGCGAATTAAGGAATTATACTCTTGAGATATTTATATGCCATCTCCGCTGCATATGCAGGATTGTCTTGATAAGGATAAAGTTCAACAGTTACAAATCCTTCATATCCAATATCATCCATAGCTTTGAAAACTGATCTAAAGTCAATTGATCCTTTTCCAGGTAGCAGGTGGTTATGCACCCTATTGTCTGCAATATCAGCAAGGTGAAAATGTACAATATATTCAGATAAATCATTTATCAACTTTACAGGATCTTCTCTAACACAATAAAAATGTCCAATATCAAAGTTAAGTTTAACAAAAGGGGAAGATACATTTCTAATAAAATTCAAAAATTGCTTAGAATTTTCTATCAGTAGGTTTGGTTCTGGCTCTACAAGGATTGTTACTCGTTCTTCTTCTGCCACAGCGGCAGCACTATTTAATCCATCGAGGAATAATTTCTCTAGCTCGTGGATATTGTTATTTGTATTTCTATCAATAGGACCACCAGGTTCAGTGGAAAGATTCTTTGATAGTAATTTTTTTGCCAAGTGTATGCAATTTATTGTATGTTGTATTCGTAATTGTCTTAATTCTTTCTCATTTTCTATCCAAGATGGATGATAAACATCTGTAATAGCATAAAGTGTAAAGGCGTTAAGATTGGAAATTTGGATATTGCAATTTGATACGCAGTCTATAATTGATTGAATTTTTTTTTCTCCGAGATTATCAGGATAAGCATGCGGAATGTCGCATAGTATCTCCACACCATCATATCCTATATCTGCTATTGTTTTAATCGATTCTTCTAAGGAGTATTTTTTAAATGCATTAGTACTGAAGGCTAGCTTCATGGTATATATTTTCTATGGATTCCAGGTAAACTTAGGAGACTGTCTGAAGAAATCATAGGCATTATAGAATGTCACTTTTTCAATATCATTTGTGCTAAATCCTGATTTTCGCATTTCCCGTGCAGTCAGAGGAACACTAAGAGGGTCAGATACGCCCCAATCAGCAGCACTATGTATCATTATATGATCAGTCCCATATTCTTTTATTATCTTTATCACACGCTCAGGAGATAGTTTTGTAAAAGGATATACTGATAGACCAGCCCACATTCCCAATTCTAATGTACTTTTGATAGTTTCTTCGACGTTATGATCTATTAGTATCTTTTTTCTATTGAGTTTTTCATATTTTTTGTGATTCAAGATCTCTCCGATTCTCTTCATTCCTTCTGGTTTGTTGTTATGAGGTAAATGAATAGTCATAAGCATGTTTTTTTCCATAGCTATATCCATTTGTTTTAGAAATACTTCTTCTTCCAGATTATTTATTAGATTGTAACCTATCTCTCCTATAGCAACCACTCTTTCTCTGTCAATATATTTTGTCATTGCATCTAAGGCATCAAGAGCTAATGGTCTTTCTACTGCTTCCTTTGGATTCACAGAAATGCAAACAAAATGTTCAATTCCATATTCTTTTGCTCTTTTTGTTTCAAATGTTATCATATTCTCCCAATAATCAATAAATGTCCCAACGCTAGTTCTAGGGCTACCTAGCCAAAAAGAAGGCTGAACTATAACCTCAATTCCGGCTCTTGACATTGCGTCATAGTCATCGGTCGTACGGGAATACATATGGATATGCGGATCGAATAATCTGCTCAAGATTATGACACTGTTTCCTAATAGGTAATAATAATATTGCAATATTACCCTAGCACTTATTTATCCTCTCTAATTACAAGGAAAATATGCATGCTGCAGTATTTCATGGTCCTTACAATTTATCTAACGATGAAGTAAATTATAATTATCTTCACGATACAAAAGAAAAAGGAACATTACTTCGAGTAAATGCATGCGCTGTATGTGGATATGATGTAAGAGTTTTTAGAACTGGTCACAAAAAAGTTGTACCGCCCATAATATTAGGACATGAGATTTGCGGTCAAGTTATCAGAGATGTAGTAACTACTATCGATGACGGAACAACAATGGTATTAAAAGCTGGTTCAAGGGTTGCCGTCTCACCTTTAATACCTTGCTTGAACTGCAGATATTGCAATAATAAACAATACAATCTTTGCATACATCTAAAGGAAATAGGTTCTAGTATCAATGGGGGATTTGCAGAATATGTTAGAATTCCAGAGCAAAACATCAAAATCGGAGGATTAATACCAGTCCCTGATAATTTAAGTGATGATGAGGCAGCCTTGCTTGAACCGCTGGCTTGCTGTCTGAACGGATTTTATCATATAGGACTTGATACAAAAGAAGCAGAAAAAAAAAGTTCAGTCGTGGCTATAATTGGTGACGGACCAATAGGATTGCTTCATCTCCAATTGTCAAAAAAACTGTATAACGCTGAAACTATTGTAATTGGCAAAATTGCACACAGAATACAGAAGGCAAAATCTATGGGAGCTGATACAACAGTATTACTTGGCAATGATAGAGTTGATGGAGGTGGTGGCGACATGAGAGAACATAATTTGGACAGTACGGAGGGAATTGGTGCCGATGTAATTATAATTGCAACCAGTGATCCTGCTGCGTTCGATTTTGCAAAAAAAATAGCAGTAAAGAATTCAAGAATTAATTTGTTTGCTGGGATGTCTCTGAATAATTTTATTTCATTAGATCCTAACTGGTTGCACTATAATCAAATATCTATTACTGGTAGTTTCAGTTCGACTCCAGAGATGCTTCAACGAGCAGCAAGACTTGCATCTAATGGTGAAATCGATTTATCAAAAATAATAACTCATAGATATGCTCTTACAGACATTAAACAAGCAATAACGGCTACAGGAAAGTATCATGGTTTACGGGTCATAATAAATAAATTTTAGAATTATTCTGCTCTAGTCGAGGGCCATGGCTAACTTAACTTAATCATTTTGATTTCATGCATAAAGATGCATGCAAAAGTTACAATGTTAAGCAAGATTAATCAATCTGCTTTAATTAATGTAGGCTCAGTTGAATTAATATGATAAATTTGATACGGAACAAAAAGATAAAAAGAACAGGCATCTCGGGAACAATTGCAATCTTTTCACTGATAATAGCAATCGCAACAGTTACTATCACAACAACAACAGCAGTTGCAGCGACAACTACATCTCTAGGGGTAGCAAAACCACAAACTCTAAGAGTTGGTTCGGCTAGTTTCGTAAATGGTATCACAATAACAGGCATTACTTCTAAAACTCCAAGTATAGAAACAATCACATTGACTAAAACAGGCAGCGGTTCTGCTCCCAGCTTGGTACTCGGTATTTTAGATCGTGACGCGGGAAAGGCAGGTGCTGCAACTGTTAAGGGAGGATGGACAAATTCAAAGAGTATTGATGTAAAACTAACTAACTATGACTTTCTAAGAAATCCACAGTTTATCAGAGTGATTGCATTACCTCTAACGAGCCAAGGTTAATACTCTACTTTTTTTTATAGAAAGGTAATGAAGATGAACTTCAGTTTCGTTTTTTAAGATTAAGAGTCAGGCGACTGTGAATTAAGGGATCTATGAATATAATTTTGCTTGATGAGAAGTATCTAGACAAATCACCCAAAGCTTCAACAGAACACATCATATAACATGACTAGCTGCTTCTTTACAAATAATAAGAATGAAAATTAAAATTAAACTCGCAGGACTTGATGAGTTGAAAAGCAAGTTCAAAATGCTTCGTTCTGGAGTTGATTCAAGTACTTTAGAAGCATGGACAAACGCGATTCAAGAAACCGCAAAAGAAATATGTAATGATGTTAATGGTAGTCGTATCAAGCTAAAAGCTATTAATAATGAAAATCTCCACGCTGAATTTGCAGACAAGATATCAATAGACTGCATTATTAAGTCTATTGAAGCTTATCTGAACTCGATGCCTTCGCCAACAAAGGAAATCTATAAGAAATTCATTGTAGATTTGGAAAAAAAGAAAAAGATCTTTAATACAGATGCTTCAATCTGAATCGTTAAACTGCAAATGTATCTTATATGGAATATGGAATGTAAGTTTTATCTCGGAATCTGTTGTCTCACGTGTAGCATATACCTCTTTATTCTATGTAAATATCTTCAATTAGTTTTTTGGACATAGTATTAATTGAATAAAGGCGATTAAGGGAACTAATTCACACTTCTTTAGAACTCTTGTATTAATGTTATCCATTTATTCTCTCCCTCAATCTTAATCCCACAGGCTTCAGTAGGCATCTTTCCGTCTAAGCCTTCATGGTCACTGATATAGTCATGAAATATTTGATATCCTGCTAGGATTTTAGTATCCTTTTTTTTCAATCCTCTCATTGTTTTCTCTCTGTCTCTAATCTCTCCGTTCATCCTTTCCATTTTGTTATTACAGTTATCATCTTGCAAGTGAATCTGTATATGTTTTGTACTTTGATTCTTTGTTATTCAGAAAGTTTGGCAATAGATAATTATTAGCAATGTATTTAGTTATTCCTTAAAAAACAATTAAGTAAACATAGCTTGTTGTCTTTCATCATATTCCTTCAAAAGAGTGGACCTATTTTGTTGTTCTTCCTTTTGCAGTCTTACTTTAGATAAATTATCCATCAACTGATTTATCATCCTTTGCTGCCGCAATATCAAAGCCATAAACAATGATTCAGCTGCATACGACTCACCCTTAGCACCTACTGCTTCAGCATATTCTCTAGATTCTGATAGCATTTTATTAAACAATAATGCATTTTCTTCTCGTAAAGCATATTCAAAGCCATTCCATGATTTTATCTCTTTGTCTAGAATATCGTTATCATTATCAGAGCAGTTCTCTTTATCATCCATTCAAAAATCTTGATTAAAGAGTAGTTAATAAATTAGTAAAGAAAATATCCAAGTTGTAACTAGATAATCTTTTTGCCAATTTCTTATATACATCATTTTGTTAGAACACAGAACAATTCAATGAATTATCCTACATTCGCTTCATCTATTGCTTCTCTTGCTCCTGCGGCGCCCAATATAACCAAGACTTCCAAAATATATCATACCAATCTTCAAACATTTTCGGAGCGTTTTTAAGAAATACTCCATAAACATTAAACCAATACGTCATTAATCTTTGCCAAACTGCTGCGCCTGCAACAAATGGATTAGAATTACTGAAATTTTTATTGTATTGTTCACTTCTTAAATATGATGCAGAACTTGGCTCTTCTTTAATCACTTCTTCTTTTGGTTTATCAGCATTACTCTTTTCTTGATTCCCAGTTATCGGTTTAAAGGCTGGCGTAGGAGACGTTTCTTCTTTCACCTCTGTTTTTGCTAATACTTTCGCATTCCTACAATCTGTATGAACTTTTTCTTCAGTAACATAATCGCATGAAGTACATGCAAAGATTAAAGGCTCTTGGCAAAAATTACAATCAGAAGATACTTTAAGATCAGAACCACATTTAATACAAAGCGTTTGAGCCATGCCTACATATTATCATCATGTAATATATCTATTATTCAAACCATTATAGCCAATGAGATCTTTTATTTAATTAAAATGTTATGAGGCTCTTAAGTTTGCCTATAATAACTAGAAGTTATCTAGCAGTTATCTAGCAGTAAGTTCAGATATTACGGATAACCAGCATTATATGGTGATAACCAGCAAGTATGCAGCACGTATTAATAAAGAGGTAATGTTCAAAGCATCTACAGATGGGAGCAAGGCATTTGGGGATAAAATGAACTTTAGCAATACTTCCACTGTCGAATCAATTAATGCATAGATAGATACAGAAGTAAATAATGTTATGTTACACGATGTGAAAGAGATAATGCTGCATCAAGTGAACCAGTTATAAGAGTAAGTAATGATAATGGTATGACATTTAGTGATATTATATTATTATCTGACAATGCAACATCATCAAAGAAGCATTCTCCAAACAAATACCATGACCATTAGTGACAGTAGATATGATTATGGGCTTCATCTGTTAGGACGAAGGTATATCTTCAACCATTTTTCTTTCACCATTTTATCATCCACTTATTTAGTCCATTTAGGATATCATGATTCAATTCATCAGTTGAAAATCGACACCAATTTAAAACAGGAATATTGTTACACATGTACTACAGATAGTACTTTAACAACCGTACGAAATCTTTGAAATAAAATATAATGTTTTTTGGAATGTACACTATTTGTTTGAAACAAAAATTAGCGTTTTTGAAACAAAAAAATCTTTGAAATAAAAACCGTACATATCCCATAAGGTGTGAAAATGTGATTTTTGAAACAAAAATAGGTGTTTTTGAAACAAGCAATAAATGGTCTAAATTTGGCCTATTTTTAGTACCAAGGACTTTTCCAAAGATTTTAGACCTAAAACTAGGTCCAAAATCAGAACTATTTGGTTCCAAACAAAAAATTTCTTTAATACAAATGTATCAAAACTTAAATACATAATATATGTATAGAAAATTGTAATGTCAGTAGCTGACAAAAAAAGGAAGTATGGGTTCTATTTGACACGTACGGAAAGCATGTTTTTCCAGAATATCGCTAATATGCTATGGAAACAGGACATAATCCGTAAACCATCTATTTCAATAATAGCCAAGATGGCACTAAATATGCTAGGTAAGCAATACTTACAGCAGGAAGAGCAGCTAAATGCGAGAGACCGAAGTAAAAAGATATGTAGCCAGACAAAGAACTCCTATCAAAACAAATCAGGTCCAGTTAACCACATACTCACAGATGAGAAGACAACATATGACTACTTTGGTGATATTGCATAATCACAGATAAGCATTAGAAAGATACATATCTTTTAGCCATATGTACAGAATCTGACGCTTGTCTACAACAATGGCTAAGATTACATAGGTAAACCTATCCTCTGTTACATATTCAAAAATTTTGGCGTCAGATTGTACACTCAATATTGAAGGTTTCCCGACCAGTTAAAATTCGTTATATATAAAAACTGATTCAAATCGCATTTCGGCCAAATCGTAACAGTTGACGGGTTGTTAATTTGAACTTTAGTCCTTATTAAATTACAGTTTGTAAAAAGTTTGGGTCTTGATTGCAGAGTCCAATGGTATTGACATCTTATCGCCTCTAACTGATAATTTATAGTTCATCTATGATATAACATCAAATATAGCCCTCAGATCTAAAATTAGTGGTTTAATTTTAGTCCAATCTATGATGCATATTAAAGATATAAGGCACTAATAAGATCTTTCATAATATAAACAACGGTTATTACACGAGTCTTCTATGATAATAAAAATAAGATATTACGCTACATAACCAAAACCACTTTCGCTTACTTGTCGAAAGGGTACATCCGCAAGAGCCGTCCAATTCACTAAGGTATAGAACTTATGAGTTTGGAAAAGTATGAAAAATATAGGTCATCTCTCATTGTCACCCATACCAATACCAATATTTGGTAGATTAAAGATAGAATCTGATGGAGATGATTGTGGCGGTTTTGGAGTAGAATTATGATGTTTAGTTGTAGGCTTTGGACTGTGTGGTTGCAGTTCTGGTTGTAATTGTTGCTGTGCTGGTGGACTATTATTATCGGATGATTTTTTAGGAGTGTCAGCAGCGGTAGAAGAGGAAGTATCCGGCTTGGAGGTACTATCAGACGGAGCGGCGGATGAAGAGGAAGAAGATGAAGACAAAGAAGACGATGTTGCAGAGGCAGGCATTATCCTATACAATGTTCCAGAATATGTAAGAACATACAAATATCCATCACCAGGTCCTACTTGCAAATCAGTTATACCTCCAAATCCCTGTCCAAATAGCATATTTTGAAGGTCACCTATTGAATCAGCTTTTTTGCTAGCTGCTAAGACAGGATTATCAAACTCAAGTCCTGTTCTATCCTGGTTTAATTTGAAATTATATATGTTTCCAAGGTTGATATCTCCTACAAACATATGAT
>JAICSL010000166.1 GCA_025936955.1 Nitrososphaeraceae archaeon | reverse complement strand
GTTCCTTTATCAAGCGGAGAAAAAATAAATTTATAGTTACTGGTTTCACGCATTGTTGTTTTTTTCTTCGTTTTCAAAATCAAGAGGATAGCGTGAAGGTTTGCCAAGATATTTGCAGAGTTCGTTTACTTCTGAGGTATCGTCAAAGGTTTCAGCAAACAAGATATTAAGGTTTATATAAAATAAATCCATTGAATAATGAGTTCACAGATTAGTAGACATAACCGATCAATTCTGATCTTAGAATTTATTATTATTTGTCTTATACAATCAATTTCAATTCAAAATGATTCTGAAGTATCGTCAAAAAGTAATTGACGTCGAATTTATTTATTTAAACTCTTCTTCAAGTATTTTTCTCTTCTTATTCATCTGAAACAGCTTATCCGTATTACGAATTGCCTGACTTCTAGGGCGTCGATATATCATTGATTGCATTAAGAGATAGTTTTCCGGGATGACCATCCCAGTTTGATCATCTGAATACGAAATCTTAACGGTATCATCTTGAATACGAAGCATATCCTGATGAATATGCACCATGTTTGTATCACCATTCGGAAAATCTAAATCTATCGCTTTTCTTCTAATATCTGCTGTTCCTTTAGCAGAATTCAGTATCGCAACGCCGAATTCATTTTGGAATATTTCGAGTAGTGAATCTTTATTTGGCGCCTTTCCATCAAATCTTACTGCGATTTGATGTAAATGCATCATTCGGGAAGGAACCTTATATGATTCTACGTAAAGATTTGCCGAAGGAATAAAATCCTTTACATCATCCTGATGATGAGGATTTTTGTCCCACTCAATGGAGTCTTTAACTTCCCTCATGTCTTCTAGGTCAGCGGATCTTCTTATGAGAGTAACGTCATATCTCTTAATATTACTAAAGTTTTCAATTAACGGCTGCATTATCCTTCCCATGCCAGACACGTTACAGCTACCTTGTATAACATATTTTCTTCCTCCCATACTCTCGTAATTAACTCGCGAATTGTGGATTATATCCGCCACAGAATGTTTGCCATATCTCTCTTCGCCACCTTGGAATATTGCAGATTTTTTTTTTGGCTCATAGTAATTTTTCTTATTATTAAATCCCTCTCCTTCCTTAGATGCATCTATGATCAGATCACTTTGTTCTATTGCTTCTGGGATCTCGCCGGTAATAGTGTAACCGCGTTCTTTAAACAGTTTAGTCATTTCGTGGCTAACATATACATTGAACTTATTTTCTATTGCTTCTCTAGTTTTGCTATCGCAAGTATATTTTGCTACTCCAATAAGATGAATATCTTTATCTTTTGTGAAGGCCAAAGCAATGCGACGACCAATATTTCCATATCCGTTTATAAATAATTTAACTACCATCTCAAACAGGCAATTTGTCATTCGTGGCAATATTTTATATATATTGCTAAGTGGCGCATTGGGGATTTACTTGCCGAAAAACATTTATCGATCGACCTCAGGTCTGCTCTTCTAACATATATATAGAAAGTAAGAGTAAGTAGTGTATGAGCGACTTTTATGAAGATTTTAGTGATAGATAATTATGATTCATTCGTATATAATATAGTTCAAACGCTAGGACAATTCAAAACCGAACCTATAGTCATTAGAAATGATAAAATCAGTATAAGTTCTATTAGTAGAATGGATCCTGATGCGATAATTATTTCTCCGGGTCCGGGTAATCCAGCGGACCGCAAACGCTTTGGAGTTTGTACCGATGTAATCACACAGTTAGGTTCAAGAATACCAATACTAGGAATATGTCTTGGTCATCAAGGAATATTCAATGCGTTTGGTGGTAAGGTGATTAATGCTAAAAAGACACGACATGGAAAAACTAGTATGATAATGCATAATTCTGGCAGATTATATGAAAATGTTAGTAATCCATTTAAAGCTACTCGTTATCATTCTTTGGTCGTAGACTCGAAGAAGATACCAAACTGCTTAGAAGTTACTGCGAAATCTGTAGATGATGGAGTGATAATGGGAGCAAGACATAAGCGGTATTTGATTGAGGCCGTACAATTTCATCCCGAATCGGTCTTAACAGGGGAAGGGCCGCAAATATTTCTTAATTTCCTCTCTTTGGTAAAAAGATGAGTTTAGCTAATACCAACATTGTAACACTAATCAGAAAGTTAGTTTTAAGGAATAATCTTTCTGAAAATGAGATTTGTCTAATGATAAATTTGATTCTGGAAGGCAAGGTTTCTGAAACGTTACTAAGTGCCCTATTAGTCGCATTTACTATGAAAGGTGAAACGGCATTAGAAATTAAAATAATACTCCAAGCTATAAAAAAACATGCAATTAGAATTAGACCTAACATCTCAGGATTGTTAATTGATACTTGCGGAACCGGAGGAGGCATGAAATCATTTAATATAAGTACTGCTGCCGCGGTAGTTGCATGCTCAGCTGGCTGCAAAGTAGCAAAACATGGAAACAGGTCTGTCTCTAGTATTTGTGGGAGTGCTGATTTTTTAGAGTATATCGGATTAGACTTGAATTTGCCTCCTGAGAAGGTTTCTGAGGCAATTGAGAATATTGGTATTGGGTTTCTTTTTGCTCCTAAATATCATCCGGCTATGAGCAACATTTCAGCTGTAAGAAAGAAATTAGGGATAAGGACCATTTTTAACATCATTGGACCGCTATGTAATCCGTGCACTAACATTTCCAGTCAAGTAATAGGCATTTTCGATCCCTCGTTAATCTATACCATTGCGTCTGCACTCAAAACTGGAAGAGATGTGAATGAAATAATGCTAGTGCATGGATATGATGGTTTTGATGAGCTCTCTAACACATGCGAAAATTTGATTCTGTGGATTGTTGAAGACCAGATTAAGAGGATCCGACTCCACCCGAAGATGCTCAATGTACAAATTGCCAATCCTAAGGAATTACTGGTCGATTCGAAAGAAAGTTCTATAAAATATACGTTGCAAGTAATATACGGTTTGGCTACTAAGGAAAGAGAAGATATTGTTGTAATGAATGCTTCTGCTGCTCTTGTGATGGGTCGAATTGCAAAAGATCTTAGAGAGGGCGTCGAAATAGCCAGAACTGTCATAAAACAAGGTAAGCCAGAAAGGAAGCTGTCTGAATTAATTCATAAATATGGAAATTCATTTAAATTGGAAGAAGCAGAAAGGAAATTTTTGTTATGAAAGAGAATAACTTGTAGGAATTTTTGACGAACAAAGGAAAAAATTTAAAAAGTATTGTAATTTTTACATTCTTCTGCATAATTAAATATATTTAATTGAAATATTATTTAATTTGTAAAAAATAGAAGAATACCCAAAAATTATTTATAACTACTATTTTTTACCCTTCGTTATTTTTGGATTTCTCCTTACTGCTTTCTTAGTAGGTTTCTTGCTAGCTGCCTTTGCTTTAGTCACCGTCTGTCGGACACCGCTTCCGCCTCCTATTTTGAACATTTTTGTCCCACATACACTACATTTACCAGATAGCGCGTTACGTCCGTTCTTCATTGTTACTTCTTCTTCGTTATTCATATTTCTTTTTGTCTTACATTTTACACAATACGCCTGTGTTGCCAACTTGGGGTAACTCCCTCATGCTGGAATATAAGAATAGCTCTCATAATAATACATAGAAATGGAACTAATATAGTATAGTCATAAATTATCATATCACTATTAACTAGGTCTTCAATGTTTTGGATCAGAAATTATAAAGCACAACTTTCGATCTCAAATTACCCATAAATTAAATATTTAATAGCAAATATTATGATTCCAGTATATTTTTAAGTTAACTATTTACTATATACTAGGAGTAGTGATCTAAGTGGCCGTTGTAGATGAAAAGTTATTGCAGAGTATAGAATCTTATGGATGGAACGAGTTATTATCTTTAAGACACGCTCTATCTAATAATATAAAAGAGGTAACAGCTAAGATTGTTGATATTGATACACATAGGCTGCAAATAGTCAAGAATGAGATTCACAAGCATAGAATTACGCTAAATACTTCAATAGAAAGAACCAAACAGATCAGAATAGAGATACAACGCTTCAACTCCCAACTATCAGCTGTCAGTGAGAAACTATCGAGATCTAAGAACTTCCTCGGTATATTAGAATCTCGTATTATAAGTGAAAGAGAACACGATTTATCCCTAACAGTAGCGACCCTACAGAATGTTATCCATAATCGACAATTTAAAAATGAGCTCGAAAAGAACGAGATTCTATCGAAAATAAAAGAAGTTTCGATGAAGATAGAGGGTATAAAAGCAATTAATGCGATGAAGGATCAGATAGCCGTATTTGTTAAGGAATCAGAAGAAATTAACAAGACCCTGAGAGCACTGTATGAAGAAAATCAAAGCCTAGAAACTAAAGTTGCAAATAACCGAGCTACGATTGACAGCCTATTCATATCTAAGAGAAATATAGCTGTTGAGCGTGATGGTTATCTAGAGAAATACAATGAATACATTCGCCTAATTGATAAAACAAACTCTCGGCTTGATGCCATAGCTGAAATGCGAAAAAAACAACATCAAGAATATGGTCCAGGTTTGCCAAAAGATGCTCTTTTTAAAGTAAAGGAAGAAGCAAAGAAAAAGCTCAAAACAGGTTTAAAGCTAAGCTTGGATGAATTGAAACTTGTTTATGAAGAGAATAGTTAATGATTTCTGTTGCGAATTGAAAATTTACGTAATGAGTCAAATCATTAAACGATACCAGTTTAGATGACCTCCTTTCTAGATAGTTAATAAGATATTAAGATGAATAATACATTTATTGTAATAAAAAATACTTATTCAATTCTAATAGATATTGACATGGTG
>JAICSL010000192.1 GCA_025936955.1 Nitrososphaeraceae archaeon | reverse complement strand
CAGGTTTTGGACATACTATAAATTAACTATCACAAATCTAGTAATTCCGCTTTGGTCTGCCTTGTACTCAATTTTATCAGGCAAAAGCTTCATCTCTATGCTTATAACTTCCTATTGTCTCATTTTCCAACGAATGATAGGATGCTGATTCTACAAAAACGGAAGTATTGATATTGAATAATTTTAAGCATATGTGCAAGTCTTATCGCTTTCTTATTATTCAATCAATTTATAGTCATTGTGAATGTATACAAATTATGAGTATCGAAAGTATGATCTCGCCAACAAGCATTGCGGTATTAGGCGCATCAAATAGGAAAAACAGTGTCGGCGATGCGGTTATGACTAATATCATATCTGGGGGTTATGCTGGTAAATTGTATCCTGTTAATCCGTCAGATGTTACAAAAATATTAAGGATATAGACTACCATATCGATCTTGTAGTAATAGTTACACCAAGCAACATTATATCTCAAATATTGGAAGGTTGTGGTAAGAAAGGGGTAAAGGCTGCAGTTATAATTTCTGCTGGATTTAAAGAAACAGGAGAACAAGGGAAGATGCTAGAGGATAAGATAAAAAGAGTTGCCAAAGGTTATGGCATGAGACTCATAGGACCAAACTGCATTGGTTTTATTAACACAGATCCAGAGGTTTCTTTGAATGCAAGTTTCACAAAAGGAATGCCAAAGTCTGGAGATATTGCACTTGGTTCTCAGAGTGGTGCAATCTGCGTTGCAATGCTCGAATATGCAAAAATGAGAAATATCGGATTTTCAAAAGTTTTTAGTTTAGGAAACAAGGCAGATCTTAAACGAAAATGACCTTCTGGCTATGTTTGCAACTGATGATTCAACGAAGGTAGTCTTGATGTATATTGAAGACTTAGTCGACGGAAGAAAATTTATAGAAATTGCTTCGCGTATAACTGGAGAGCTGGAGAAAAGAAAGCCTATACTTGCATTGAAGGTAGGGGAATCTACTATTGGGCCTAAATCAATTGCATCACATACGGGTGCATTAGCAGGCTCTCAAGAAGCATATAAAGCGATTTTTGCCCAAAGCTGGGTTCTGAGGATAGAAACCTTAGAAGAGTTATTTGACTATGCAATAGCATTTGCATATCAGCCAATTCCAAAATGTGGTGCTACTGCAGTAGTGTCAAATGCAGGAGGTCCAGCTACAATAATTGCAGATGTGTCTTCAAAATATAATTTAAAGTTGAGTAAATTAACTAAAAAACTGTAAGCGAATTATCAGAAATACTTCCAAAAACAGCATCACTGATCAATCCAGTTGATATAATTGGCGATGCAGATCATACAAGGTATGAAAACACACTCAGAACTGTATTAAAAGATCCGAATGTGAATTCATGTATAATTGTGTCCACTCCACAGATGATGCTATATGGAGTCGCTGGCTGATGTCACAATAAAGATAAACAATGAATTCAAAGAAAAAACAATACTATCTTGTATGATGGCAGTCGCTGGAATAGAAAACGCATTGGCAAGACTTGAAAATAAAATACCACAATACTCCTTTCCAGAATCAGCAACTAGAGCTATTGTTACCATGCAAGAATACAGGTCTTGGGTTGCAAGACACTGAACAGATGTGGAAGCATTTGAAGTGGCCAGAGACGATGTTAGAAGAGTATTTGATAAAGTCAGAAGTCAAGGGAGAAATTATGTACGTGAAACTGAAGCAATGGAAGTGCTAAAATCTTATGGATTCCACATTCCTAAATCTCAATTGACAACAACTGAAGATGAATGTGCCAAATTATCTGAAGAAATCGGCTATCCCGTAGTGCTTAAAGTATCCTCGTCTAATATCGTACATAAAACTGATATAGGTGGCGTTGAACTTAATTTGAAGAATACCCTGGAGGTACGAGAGGTCTTCAGAAAAATAATAGAGAATGCTAAAAGATCTAAAGATGATGCAAAAATACTAGGAGTCAATGTCCAAGAATTTGTAGCAAACGGTAAGGAAATGATAATAGGAATGAAGCGTGATCCGCAGTTTGGTCCTTTGCTTATGTTTGGATTAGGCGGAATATACGTTCAAGTATTTAGATATTTCCTTTAGGTTAGCTCCAATAAAGGTATTGGGTGCATGGCATATGATTGAATCAACAAAGGCCAACAAGCTCTTACTAGGAGTAAGAGGAGAGAAGCCATCAGATATTGAATCCATAGTTGAATCATTGCAACGAATGTCTCAACTTATTATGGACTTTTCTGAAATACAAGAGATAGATATCAATCCATTGCTAGTGTTTGAGCAAGGAAAGGGATCTAAGGTAGTTGATGCTAGAATGGTTATTTCTGAACACAATACATAAGTTGTAGACGCTTTATGAAAAGCCTGCTATCATATATTGTGTCGCTTAAAGCTTTGATAATCTTTTCGTTTGCTAACTCCTAGATGTTTGTGCAATCAATATACAACGTCTTACAGACAAACATCATTGATGATTAGTTTATTGCGAGCAGTAATAGCACGGGTATGGTTGGATATCATAAGGTAACTTATTTTGTTGCGATTTCTCGTACGGTTGTTGTTTGTTCTGGCCCACGATCTATCGCATTAGTTCTTTTATAGCAATAATTATTCACCCTTAGAATAATATTAATGTGCAGGAGGCGGTCGTGCACTGCCCTTGGGTATAGCTTCATTGAATGTTCCAAGCCATTATTGTAGCGTATGCGTCATTGTCATAATTATCATCATTTGTTGGCATAAGCAAATAGAATGTAAATTAAGACAGTAATAAAACTATAATTCTCCCCAGAGGGGCTTAATAAACGGAAATACCTTGATTTAGGACATCTTTATTGTTCCATATCCCTTTCCTATAGCATCCCAATTATCTTTGAATTTTTCATAGCTAGCTAAAAAGCGATAATATCATTATTGCTGACTGAGGTACATCTTTGTATACAATTCTTTTACTTTCTTTTACATCTTCTATAGGTTTAGAAAGATAATAATTGCCGTTGAATTTTTTCTTTTATAGTCTTAGTCATATGAAAGGAAAGAGAGAATGAGAGAAAGAAAACAACAATAAGCATACAGCAGATATTTTAGGATAGGTGAATATAATAGTTATGATATGCACATGATATCCAAAGTTCTTATTGCTATGGATGGTTCAGAGTCATCCTTGAGAGCATATGAATATGCATCTTTTTTAACCAAACGATGTGACGCTGCTCTAATTATTGTGAATGTTTGTGACGTCTTTGAAAAAATAACAGATAAAATAAAGCAAGAGTTTGGAGACATTGCCAAGAAAATAGAAGCGGAAGGCGGAACAGGAATAACTATGCAACTCCTTGATGATTATAAATCTCAGGCTGAAAATTCGGGAATAAAACAAGTGAAGACAATAAGACGTGAAGGAAATGCGGCTGCAGAGATATTACATATAGCAGATGAAGAAAATGTGGATAATATAATAATTGGAAGTAAAGGCATAAAATCAGATAAAGAATTCCTGCTGGGCAGTGTATCTTATAAAGTCACCCACTATGCAAAATGCCCAGTTACTGTTGTCAGATAATAAATGACTTACTTTTTGCTTATCGCTTAAGTGTATTTTATTACTATTGAGTTGAATAGCTATTAATAGTAGTAATTGTATAGTCAACTAAATATGCATATTTACATTTGTTTTGTTCATTTCTTTAAAAAATGAAGTCATTATTTTGTTGTCCACTTCATTATCACACAGGCTGCAGGCTATGGGACTATTCGAGTTAACTAATTATTGATATTTTCTATTCAACCGAACATGGCTTTATTAATGTCTCACTTAATATAACGTTTTTGACTAGAGAGAAAGTGGCTCGAGTCTTTACTATCGGACATTCAAACCACAAGTGGGGTGATTTTATTTCTATTTTGAAAGACAATCAGGTAGACTTATTGGTTGATGTACGCCGTTATCCTGGGTCTAGAGCATGTCCACAGTTTAACAAGGAACAGATGAATACAGAGCTCGGAAAGGAAATTATATCATATGTACATATTGAGAGGCTTGGTGGAAGACGAAACAAGTTAGATACCAAAGAGGACAGGCATAGTGATGATAATAATACTGGATGGAAAAACAAGAGCTTTAAATCATAAGCTGACTATATGACAACCACGTCCTTTAGAGAAGGTGTCAACGAATTACTTTCGCTTATGACAAATTATAATAATTTAGTTATTATGTGTGCAGAAGTAGTACCATGGCGTTGTCATAGAAGAATGATAGCAGATTACCTTATCATGGTGGAAGGTATTAGTGTATTTGATATTTTAGACAGCAAACAACAGTCAGCCCCCCATAGGTTAACACCATTTGCTCATTTTAGTGGTGATGATAAGATCATTACCTATTCAGAAAAGGTACGATAGATAGCAT
>JAICSL010000239.1 GCA_025936955.1 Nitrososphaeraceae archaeon | reverse complement strand
TCGGACTATTTACTAGTTCTTTGAACTAATAAACTACCCATTACTTGAACGATGTCAACACACCATTTCCTTGGACCTAACAGGCCTTTACCTGCTAAGTAGATCTGAATGTGAGATCGTACTTCTTTTTCGGTCAGTCGGACAATATTATATATGAGACGAAATATTTAGGTCTATTTGTCAATTCAGTTAGTATAAGTGACCAAATATTATGAGCCTGATATATATTATTTAGCAAAAAGATTTAGAATTCTCTTTTAAATTTTTTTTAAATATTAAGCCACTTTTTCTTAAAAACTTGAATAGCATTTATCATAATTTACGTTGAAATTATGATCTGCCTAATGATCGTTTTCATAGCATTATAAAATTATCCATATATAATAATCCATGTCATCTTGTTACGTGTTGATTTTGTTTACTTTCAAGCATTATTATCCTTTTAGTATAGTATTATTATATAGAATGTCGAACTATTATCAATAATAAACAAATTATATTTCTAAGCAGCATCACTGACGACCATTGTTATATCACAAACACAACAAGAAGGTATGTTCAAGTTGAGTAAATCAAGTATATGCATGGTTGGGATGATCGTGGGAATGGTCCTGATAGGAAGCCTATTTATGTACCCGTGGCATGAGCACTGGTAAAAACAATTTCAGTAACAAAGGTCAAAAAAGTTAGGATGGGTTAGATTCCAGTATGATGGTCAAATGAAACTTGGATTCGAGTAATAATTAATACATGCAAGTGCCAATCCGATTTTTTTACATATTAGTTTCTTGTTGTTATATTGTTTTAGCAAAGTGGGTTGGCTTGAAGAAAGAAGAAACTGGGACTAATCTATCTAGGTTACTCCACCTTAATACTAAATATTTTTGATTTTGATTTTGATTTGATTGGGACAACATATCGTACTTCGAGTATTCTTCTTCTTAGCCATCATATATAGATAAAGAGGATACTTATGTCTTAGATCGTTATTTAATTGGTCAATCTATAAAATATAGCCTTTACAAGAATGGATTCAATGAAAATGCCATAGTAAATTTGATGAAATCCATTTTTATTATTTTTCTTTATCCGTATTCTTTATTCCATGAAATATATCAGGAGTCAAGATAATTTAGAAACATAACCTTCAAAATAGTATTTTAAATAGTCTGAATCAAGAATAGTATTAATAGTATGTTTTTGTTTTACAAAAGTCGCATTAACCTATTGGGACTGAAACTCATAGAAAATCTATCTAACAGCAGCCAAAATAAGAAACAGTTAAAATACAGCTGTGTTCTGCATTAAACGTGACAAGAGAAGAAGAAAAAGAGCATACAAAGAGTTATTTTGACAATTTTAATCCTTGTAGCCCAGCTTTTTATAGCATTAATTGGCAAAGTTTAATGACGGCTTGGTTTAACGCTTATGGTGAATTTTTCAGAAATGCTACTAAGATGACAGAAAATTGGTATGAAACATATTGGAAACCCTGGTTTAATTGGCAGCAGGAACAAAAACAAAAGATTAGAGACCAAGTAAAAGTAGAATAATTTCTATTGTGGTTATATTCAGATCTCTAGTTCACTACGACGAAATCAGTTGATCAATGGTCTTTGAAAAGGAACAAACTGTTTGAGTAAACTAGACCATATTTTCATATGAATATTTCACCTTGTTCAAATTTAGAATGCGATTTACATTGGTAAATATCTTCCTTTAGTAAATTGTTGTCCTCCTGTACTGACTTGAAATGTATTTGGTGTTGTACAGAAAAGCAGTACGAGAATGTGCAAATAATATGTGGTATACAATAAAGTAATGTCCTGTGTTTCCACCCTTAGCTATCGTCTACCGCCTATATTGAATCATTTTACTTCCATCAATTTTGTATCCCAAATCGATCTTTATATTAGAAGCAGTCTTGTAGATACTGTTCTGTTGTTATCATTTAAAGAATAGACGATTGACGTATCAAAATAATTGGGAAACTTGTCGATGCCGTTGAATATCAACTAATGTCGTTTGAAATGAAATGTAGAAACTAAAGTTCGGGTCTTATTGTTTTCATTGTAAGTAGTTGTCTGTGAATTCAAATGTCGATTTCAATTGATTTTTAAAAGATGCTATATTCTACTAACACCTGATATTTTATATCTGGGCTTGCTAACATTTCATAGCAGTAGGGCTGGTAGTTCAGCTTGGTATGAACGTTCGATTCGCAATCGAGAGGTCGCGGGTTCAAATCCCGCCCAGTCCATCGTCCTTGTTGTGAAAGGTTTCGGTAGCTTTTGAAGGTGGGAATGTCAAATGTTAACAAGTTTTAGATCCTTTAGCTATTATTTATTATGAATATGTTAACATATTTGTTAACAGGGTTATGTTACCATGCAGGCAAATATTGACCTTTGGCTAACATTTGCGGTTAAATAGTAACATGGCAAAAAATGATGGTAACAAAAGAAACTGATGGTCCCAGCATTTCTTGAATTGGTCAATTTAAAAACAAGGCCAATATTTATTAACCAATAGTATCCAATAGTTGATATGGGATTTCATACTCTGGAGATATCTAAAAACTCATCTTCGAAATGGAAAACGATAGGTGTTAAAGTTAAAGAATCTGAATTAGCAGTTTTTAATAGACAACTAGGACGAATAGGATGTGTTACACTTGGAGATCTTGTAAGGGAACTCTTGGCTGGCAAAATCGAAAGAACAAGTCCAGATAAGCAAATCGAAATAATGAAGGCACAAACGCAAGCTACTGGATTATTGACTGAACAATCTGGAGAATATTATTCAGACTTCTACAAAAAAATAGATGATGAGGATTATCATAAGTGGCTATTAGAAAATTATCATATAAGGACGGGCAATTGTTATCATAGTTACTTTCTCAAATACGCAGATATCTTCTTTGGACCTAATCCTGGTTCAGAGTTATTGAATCTTGCTCCTCATAAAAGATCTTGGATCCTACAAGCAGTAAAAAGATTCGGCGACTATTATTTTCGTAGATATGGAACTAAGGACGTAAAACAATTGATCTTAAGGATAATTGAAAGATATGATCTAAATAAAGGCCTTGATCAAAAAGATCGTATTTACTTGGTTGATAATGGATTCATCCAAGAAAAGATAACACAACTCCTGGCAATACCCGGAGAAATGGGCTTTATTATCAGACTTGGTTTATTTTCAGGATTAAGAGAAGACGAGGTTAGATATATTTACAAACGTGATATATGCTCTGATAATATTGGATGTAAATGCGATAAACTACATATTGTTCATAAGTCCAATGGAATTACAGCGATTGCAATTAACTGGATGAGGGGAAACAAAAAGTGCTTTTTAACCTTATTGCCAACAGAACTATGGAAAAAGTTTAGAGCATTACCTAGATTTGGTGAAGCCGAACAGCAGGCAG
>JAICSL010000196.1 GCA_025936955.1 Nitrososphaeraceae archaeon | reverse complement strand
TTAATGCCTTAATTATATTTGACGTTGTAGAATCAATCATATTATCGTTATTTTTTACTATAAAAAAAGGAGAGCCTGTTAGAACGGAAGAAGAAACGACCATCATTAGCGAAATTTGTAACTCATTTTCAACATCGTTGGTTGAAACGATATCTCTATTACGAGTGTTATCTTTTTTTCTCCTGTTGATTATTTCACGAGGATCTGCAGTTAACATTACTAGATAATTAGGCTTTAAGCCTTCTAACAAACTCATTGGAAGTCCAGGATAGTATCCGTTGACTGTATTTATGATAAGATGAGTGTCAACAATAATGAGTCCATCATTATTGATCTGTGCAATTTTCCTAGCTGCCAATTCTTGAAAATAACGCTGATTTTCGATAGAAAGTGTTCTTAACTCATCTCTGGTTATAGAACCTAACTTTTTTGTTGCCTCCTCAAGCATGACAGTTCCAAATACTACAACATCGGTAGTGTGACCCATCTGATTTAACAGTTTAGCAACTTCAGATATTATTGTAGTCTTTCCCACACCGGGTATCCCCACTATTATCACGCGTTTACTTTTCAAGTTATGACATCTATTTTCTGCCAAGAAGAGCCGCCAATTTGGGCATATGCGTATCTACCTGTTCTCTGACAAGCAGGGTATAATAGTTTACCAGAATGTCCACCATTAACAAAATCCCAATTCCCGAACCGAATACATTCAACACATCAGAGGCCGATGCCAACAGTCCAATAATAATAGCTCCCACAATAGTGACCGACGGAATATATTTGTTAAGTAGTACTTCTACTGACCCTTCAGATCTTCTAAAACCTGGCACTTGAACATCGGCGTCCAACAGATTCTTTGCAGCCGACTTTGCAGATAAGCCACCTAATTCGACCCACAGCCTACCAAAAAGGGTAACAATTGTAGTTAAAAAGAGTACATATCCGACAGCCCTTCCAGGATCTTGTATTGCAGCATCCAAGCTTCTCGGAGAAGTAACATAGTAGAGTATTCCTCCAGTAGGACTCTGTGGTCTACTTGGGTCAAACTGAGCCAGCCAATTGAAAGCAGGGTTTTCATTTTGAGGATTATAATTGGCCCATAGCATCTGTCCCATAAACACAGCATTGGCAAGTAAAGCCGAAGACAATATTACAGGAATGTTAGAGGTATAAAGCAATTTGATAGGATAAGTCGCAGTAAATCCTCTGTACTTTGTTGAAACAATAGGTATGTCTATATGTATACCTTGTACATAAACCAATGCTAATACAACCAAAGCAGTAATTATCATACCAAAAATGCTTGGAAGCTGGCCACTCCTAAAGAAAGCATCCTCAAAGTGTCCATTCGCTGCAGAATGAATAATAAATGGAATGATACCTCCAGGACCATCCTGCACAGGCAACGGATTGAAAACACTCCATAAAATCCCCTGTGCAACCCCGGCCATGATAAAAAGACTGATTCCAGAGCCCAGGCCCCAGCCCTTCTGTACGAGTTCGTCTAATAGCATAACAATAATACTTGATCCAACTAATTGTGCTACCAAAATTGGAATAAATATTGGGTGGGCCACCAGATGGCCGTAGACGCTAGTGCCATAAAGGGAACCTTCAGCAACGATTACTAAAATAGTGACAATCTTTGTCGCGGATGTAAACAGCGATCTATCGTCAGGATTTTTAAAATTAAGCTTAAGCAATTCGGAACCTTTCAACAACTGCATTAATAGTCCGGCAGTGACTATGGGACCAATACCTAGTTCTAAAAGTGTGCCCTGTTGTGCAGCAAAAATTACTCTTGCAAAAGCCAAAAAGTCAAATTTTGGATCACTGGTAACCCCGTATAAAGGGATTTGACCCATTATCAAGTAAATAAAAAGTGCAATTCCGCACCAGATAAACTTCTCAGTTAGCGAAATTTTCTTTTTCGGTTTCTCTACCTGAGGAATATACTTTGAGACAGTTTTTATTACTCTCCTTATCGGATTCTCATTTTGCATAGTCTTACTCATCTAATATCACTTCTCCACCAGCTGATTCAATCTTTTCCTTAGCACTTCGTGATATTTTTGCTATCTTTACTGCAAAAGCGCCTTTTATTCGTCCACCTCCCAGAAGCTTATCGTACTTGAGGGATGAAAGATCCAAGATAACTTTTCCATCTTTCTCAACCTTACCATGTGAAGCAAATACAGAATCTAAATCTCCTATATTCAGCCATCTTTGTACCAGATTTCGATTAAATGAATTGAATGCATCATGACCGAAATGTTCGGGTTCTTCCATTATTGTTCTGTTCCACAAGTGCTTATGTTTTCCAGCTCCTCCAATACCCCCGCGCGAGCCAGCTTGTCTATGTTGGCCAATCTGTCCCCAGCCGCAATATCGACTACCTCTTTGTCTTCTACTCTTTCTTAATCTAGTGGCCATTTGCTATACAATTCACTCCTTAACTTTTTTTGAAGTTCTTTTAGTCATATTAATTCAACCCTAATTAAGTTTTTTGATAAATCTAAAGCATCCTTCTAGCTAGATCTATTAGATCTTTATCCTCTCCAAGTATACCATTTTGAGAATACTGTTTCTTTGTCTTCCTCTTAAATCCACCGCGTGGTGGATTTAGTGCAAACCAAGGTTTGATATTTTCAATTTTTGATAATCTCACAACATTGTTTGCAATCGCACCTGCAAGTTCGTCCATGCTGCTGTATTCTTTTGGTAGGTCTGAACTTGCAAAGAGTCGGGATCCAGATTTCCTACCACGTTTCTCTAATAATTCCTTGATAAATCCAGCATCTGCCACGCTCCAAGCCACTATGTCCTTTACCTTTCTTAACATCCCCAAGGTTTCTTCGTTTTGGGGCAATATTGTTGCGTGAAATTTTTTATTAAGATTCAAATTGTTTAATGTGGTGTTTGCCCAATGACTAATGTTTACCGTACCCTTTATTCTTATAACCAGGTATGCCATTGCAAATCAACCAACCGAATAGGTGCTTCTAAGAGCATTGAAAATAGCTTTAGTAGTAGAGCTCATAGTATTTGTAGAACCAAAAGATTTAGTCCAGATATCCACCAGTCCAGCTAGTTTAAGAAGGCCTTTGATGTTCTGACCTGCAACGAGACCAAGTCCCCTTGGCGCCGGAATGAGTTCTAGCGAGACGCTCCCACCCTTACCTTTAACCTTAAAAGGAATTGAATGGGGTTTGTTACACCTACACTCCCAACTCCCACAGCCCAGTTTTACTGGGATCACATTTAGATAAGCAGCAGTGGTAGCTTTATCAATCGAAATACGCATTTGAGATGACTTTCCTTTACCAATTCCAAACCAACCAGCTTCGTTGCCTACCGCAACTAAGGCATTAAAACGGGTCATTTCACCAGCATCCGTTTGCTTCTGGACAATCCCGACGTGAACAACCTGGCTTTTAATATCAGGTAAAAGGTGTTTAACAATTTCAGATTCTTGAATTCTCATACCATTTTCATATATTTGATCCATCGAATTGATTTTTCCACTTGAAACCATATTACCAAGAGTTGTACGGGGTTTCCACTCAACTTGTTGTTCCTGTGGTCTTGGTTGTCTTGCTTGTCGAGAAAATCTACTCAATTTTACTTATCACTCTTCTTTTCAGTATTAGAATTAGAATTCTCCACGCCCTTTCTCGATCTCTTATCTGATTTGATAGATGTTTTGGGCTGATCCCGATTTTTTTTATTTGGAGAAGGATTTCCTTTTTTTAGGTCTTCATCACTAGTAATCTGTTCATCCTCCGCTTCTTTCTTTTGGAGTTCAGGTTTTTCCTTTATTTCTGTTTCTCCTAATATCTTCGCCTTCATGTCTTCAAAATGTGTTGGGTAATCTTCTGGCTGGAAGCCATTTTTTAAAAGCAATGAAAATCTAGTGTTATATTTAGTTTGATCTTCCTTCAATATATTTGCATAATTCGCGATATGTTTACCAGATATACGATCATCGGCTGGTAATGATTCCTCAGAAACAGGAGTAGTGATTCCTGCTGCTATTATGCCTTTTAAACAAGCGGCCACTTTGCTAGTAAAAGGATCATTTCCGGTATATAAAATCATACTTTCCATTCCTTCTCGAATAGCTTTCTTACCTAAGAGGAGACCTGTAAGATAACAAGCCGGCAAACTGTTAAGCGAGCCCTTCCACCCATTTTTTAAGAGCTCCCTGCTGTGCGCTGAAGCAACAACGATATCTCCTGCTAAGGTCGGCTTTAGAGCCTGAACCCCAACATTCTGATCACTAACTTTAATAGTAATGAAAGGACGACGCGAGGTCAACAAGGCAGT
>JAICSL010000129.1 GCA_025936955.1 Nitrososphaeraceae archaeon | reverse complement strand
TTCAATGCACTGGGCTTTAGGTATAAGCATCTAAATTCTTTCTTAGGCCTTTGATTGCTCATAATGATAATAAATAGGCATTATGAAATATGTATACACGAAGTGAGATTATGCTGAATTAATTAGCAAATTAATTAGCAAATTAACTATCTAAACTGAGAAATGTCTGAAAGCATGAATCTTCATTTATGAGAGTAGTAGTATAAGAAAGTAAAATCAAGGCCTAAAACTAATAGAACATAAAGTGAAAAATAAAGCGATTATATCTAGATTGTATTTTAGAGGCAATTCCTTCTACGCATTCATTTGGCTATCTATGAAATCATACTTCCAAAATCTTTTTCTAAGAATAAGTGCAACTATGGAAGTGCCAATAAAAGTAGCAGTCCAATAAAGCCACAAATTAGAAATCTGACCTGAAAGTAGAGCAGGTGCTAATGAACGTGCGGGATTCATAGATGCACCAGAGATAAAGGATAAAAAGAAAATGTCTAGACCTACGATCCCACCGATAGCAATACCACTAAAACCCTTAAGCCCTTTATAATAAACAACCGTCAGAATTACTGCCATTAGAAGAGCTGATGTTAAAATCTCAATTCCGAAGATTATTGGTATAGGATAAGAATAATTAGGAGCATTAGCACCCAGATTAGCTTGAGTACCTATAATATATTTTACAAATATGCTTCCAAGTAAAGCACCAAATATCTCTGCAGTAAAATAATATATTAGCTGAATCCTTGTGATGTGTTTTGTAATTAGAAATCCCAGTGTAACAGCTGGATTAAATTGAGCCATAGATATTTTTCCAAACAAATACACGCAAATAGCAATACCTACAAAAGGAGCAAATGCAATGAACGGAACACCTAACACTCCACTGACTTTTGCATCTATGACTACAGAACCAGTAGCAAATACAACTACAATAAATGTACCAATAACTTCGGCTATAAACTTCCTTTGATTACTGCTTAACCTGTGGACTACTTTTAACAAGGTCTGTTGCAAGCTGCCTTACCCTTTGTTCAATCTCGTCTCTAATCTCACTCACTTTATCTATTGGTTTGCCTTTAGGATCTTCGATTCCCCCTTCTAATAAGTTGTGAATGAATAATGTAGGACATGACTCTTTATCCATGCATCCCATGTTCACTCGTATAGCTGCATTACTTATCATCTCTTCTGTAATTATTAGACTTTTGTTTACTTATATCAATACCAATTTCTTTCATTACTTGTATGACAATAGAGATGCTGGCCTTGTTCCTGCACTAAGTGTGGAATAACCTTTAGGAGCATATTTTCTAAAGAAAGCCTCTGCTATCTGACTTCTTCCTGCATTTTCTACACATATAAATAGAACAGTTCTTTCTTCTTCAGTTTCTTTCCTTGAACTGAGAGATAGTTTCATAATGTGATATCGCCTAATCTTTAACAGCTTTTACTACAATGCTAGAAATCTTTCTTCCTTTATCAACTTCATTTCCTTGTTCTTCCATGTATGTTTTTACCTCTAATATCTCTACATTATTGAACCCTGCTTTCCTAATACTCACAAGATAGTTTTCCTTTGTTAAGGCCCCATCAATACAGCTGCACCAATTGTCTGCATTAACTGATTCTTTTGCTATCTCTTTATCGGTAACTAAATCAGAAATTACCATTCTGCCGCCATTATTCAAGATTCTATGGATCTCTCTGAAAGTACTCACTTTATCTGTAGTTAAATTGATAACACAATTGCTTATAACAAGGTCTGCTATATTGTCTTTAATAGGAATTCCACTTTCAATATCACCTTTTCTAAACTCAACATTTGTATACCTGCTATCTTTTGCATTTTTTTGTGCTCTATCTAACATCTCGTCAGTCATATCGATACCAATAACTTTACCTAATTCTCCAACCTTATTAGCTGCCAAAAATACATCAATCCCTGTACCTGAACCTAAATCTACAACCGTTTCGCCTTGGTTCAAATCCGCAAACTTTGTTGGTGCACCGCAGCCTACACCAAGTATTGAACTTTCAGGAATAGACTCAATATCTTTATTATCATAACCTATAAGTTTAGTTGACTTCGATGGAGAATAATCATTATTGCAGCATTCAGCAGGTACACGGCAACAATCCGAATTATCAGTTAGCGCTATCTTGCTATATCTTTCTTTTATTTTTTCTTTAATCTGTTGTTCTTGCACTGTCACGATAAGTTTACAAAAGAAACTATTTAAGTTGTCAAGAGAACATATGTAAAGTAAGGGTAATTATGGAAACAAATAGAGCTATAGGAAGAACAACAACTCCACCAAAATTACCAGTAATTCAAGAAAAACAACCTTGTGATTTTAATGGTTATGATGCAGACATGCTTATGAAACAGACTGCTAGGCTTAGAAAGTTAATTACAAAGAGAGGAACACTTGAAATTCTAATTCCATTATGTTGTACTACTAATCCTGTTAGGTATATCAAGTTCAGGAATACCCTGAAGGGCTTTAGCAGTAAAACTTTGGCTGCAAGGCTTAAGGAACTTGAAGTAAGTGGCATATTGGATAGAAAATCATATAATGAAATTCCTCCACGGGTAGAATATAATTTGACTGTAAAGGGGCAAGAACTTGTCGAATCTGTGATTGACCTGTTGCAGTGGATGAGGAGATGGTCATCAAAATCCAATATGTGATATGTGATATGATTCAATGACCATTGTTCTTAAAAATTTCATTGCCCTTTGTCTTGATTCTATCACAGCAGCTATTGCCCCACAACGTGTCAAAGAACAAGGTAAGTTTTGGAATTTTTATGACATATTATACAAGAATCAAGAAGAAAACTCTGGTTGGGCTAACAAGGACACTGTGAAAAAGTTTGCCTTACAAATAGGAGGTCTGAACACTCACCTTTAGCTCTTGCTTGGATAGCGGAAAATACAATTCTTTCGTAGACAGGGATAACACATTTGCAAAATTCATTAGGCTTTCAAGGAACACCTGCATTTATAATACAAAAGACTCGGTTCTGAAGCAGAAACTTGGAGCATATCAGTTTCCTTCATTTTAAGCAATCATTGATAAGAAGTTAAATTAGTGACTGAGTGAATAAATCACGTTGGTTCAATTCAAAAGACAAAAGAAAGAAATTGGAACAAAAAGAACAGCTTCATCTTGGTCGTCATCGTCATCATTGAGAGCAGAGTTATTGGGGCGGCCTTCCAATATTTTATCTGCAATTAAAGTTGTCTTCTTTCCAAATTGGCCATACATTGCTTTAGCGGCGATAGTATCATCACTATTTTGGATCGTATTTAGTGTTTTTGACCAATTGCTTTTTTTCTCACCAATCTTTGTATTTTACCTTCCAGATGACGCAGTATTAGGATTCCTTCTTTCAACAATAACCGCGGTCATTATGGGGATTGTTGTAAGTATGAATCTGTACGTATTAAGGCATTCAAGAGGCTTGAAGATGAGTATTGGCTCATTTTTTTCTGGGTCTACCCTGAGCGTGATTTCAAGTACCTGTGCGAGTTGTTCATCATTGGGTTCTCTACTTGTTTCTATATTTGGTGGAGTAGGGGTGACAGCATCAACATTTCTTTCCAATTATCAGATACCTTTACGTATCCTCTCAATAGCTCTGTTAGTGTGGGCATTATATTCAATTAGTAACAAATTGACCAAAAGTTGTGGTTTGAATTATAGTGTAGATAACCGAGCAGATAAAAAATAATTCCTATGCCATTTTCATTTTTCTATTTCTATAACTATTCAAATGGTAGAAAATTGCTTCTAGTTCTGAATACTTTTTAGCTCCTTGCCTCTATGGTCTAGACGATGCTGTCAATCTCATCTAGTGATGAAATAAGTTCAAAGACTATGATCAGTATTAGAAAAACAACAGACCAAATACTAACCTAAGATCAATTCGAAAGATCCTCAAAGTCTGCAGAGTCATTTCTTGATACAACTGAAAAAGGAAAGTATAATTAAATCCGCCAGTTACATAAAATCTTCGCAATATTATCGAGCTATTGGTCATAAATTAATTAAAAGTAAATCTATCAGCGCCATAGGAACAGGCTCAGCTGGGAAAATAGAATCTTGTTATATGCTCCAATATACAATGTATTCATGTATATACTATCAAATTGAAAAGATACTTTATACAATTGGCTTCTCGTCGTTAGAGATTCCTGAAAATCTGCATCTATCAAAAAATAATTGATTCTATAAATAACATATAATGAGTGGATCCAATTAAAGATGTGAATTGGACCCACTCACAATGCCGCTTTGGTTTGTCAGAATATATCAGCTTTGATAAGATCAATCGATAGTAGATAATAAATTATGTTAGCCATATCTTTTTAGCTAGTTTATCCATTTTTGTTTTGTCATTATTATTCTTCGATAATATCAACATCATGCCCATCTTTATCATCAATCGGGAAAGATACCTGTGGGTTCCATTCTGATTCACATTTATCGCATAGCATGAGATCAACGTGTTTATTATAATGAACTTCAGTTATTTGATTACAGTCTTCACATTTTGCAGTTGTTATTTTTTTCCTCATTCATTACTATCCTGCCTTTTAATTGATATTAGCGTCTCACATTTACTCTGGTTAATAGTCCAGTCCAAACTATCAGCTTCATCAAGATCTTCACAAGTATTAAAACGTACTTTTTGCTTATATAGAACATTTTATAGTCAAAACAGGTGAACAGGATAAACGGATATTATTATGTATGTCTATCAGTTATGATTAGTAGCTGGGATTCTAGTTGTCACATTGCTTGCAGCGAATCTGTTATCATCACAATTTCAGTCACCATACCCATTATTTGAAATTGATGATTTTCGTAAGGCTCCAATAGCTACATCTGGAGACAAGAATGGTTAGATAACATGGTGGACTAACAAAACAGGTAATGATGAAGTGATGTTTAAAGCTTCAACAGATGGAGGTAAACCATTTGGTAACAAGACAAATAAGCAAACTCCGAATGTTAACTCAATTAATGCAGAGATAATCCAGCAGGAAATAATGTATATGTGACATGGTGCGGAAAGATCAAATAAGACATCCAATGAACCTGCTATTAGAATAAGTAATGATAATGGCAACAGTTTTAGTGAGATAATAAAACTATTCAACCCAGAATGTTTAACATACCAGCCGAAAGTTGACAATATTTACTTATCAATATTTGAGTCTGAAATGCGGCACAATGTCCCCATTGTCTAGTTCTAACAGCTATGGTTATTTATGAGTTAAAGGATTTAGCTATCGTATAGACCTAAATTGAAATCCTGCGAACAAAATCTTTCTAGGCTTATGAATCTACCAAACTTTTAATCTTAGATGCTCGTATTGTGCGATATTACAGTTAATGTCTAATAATACTATCCGTGTTCCAAACGATTTGGCTAAGGCTAAAATAGTTCATATGATTCTTGATCGAAAACCAGAAGATGCATTGCAAACCTTGAGTAAGTTCTACAATGTAACTCCTCCTGAAATAGTTGTCGGAACTATAAAAGGAAAACGTAAAACTGTGTATGCAGTTTATGTTCA
>JAICSL010000063.1 GCA_025936955.1 Nitrososphaeraceae archaeon | reverse complement strand
CCTATTATTGCGAACGGACAATTTTCCAGACTTCTGGCAAGATTAAAATAATAATTTTAACTTTCGACGATGGTTATAACAATCAATATACAAACACCAGACCAACTTTAGATAAATATGAAGATAAGAGGTATTTCATTGTTGTCTGCAACTGCATAGTAAAAACAGCAGAGCAGATGGCTTCAAGTGATATTGTAAACTTTGCAGGGAAATGAGTAGCGCAGATGAGTTGGAGTGACCTAATGAATCTGCAAAAAGAAGGACATAAAATGCAAGCACATAGTATGATCACATGGGTTTAAACAGGTTATCTGTAAATAAGTTAAATTATGAAATAGGCAATTCCAGAGAATGTCTTTTAGATCATAATATTGATACAACTATGTTTGCAAATCCGTATGAAAAAGGAAGAACAATGCGGCAGTAGTTAATACAATTGCCAAATATTATACTCTTGCTAGGTCTGGAAATGAACCTCATATATTACATTGTAATAATTCTAAGACCAAGTTATTCAACTGATTTGAATAGATAAATGTCGTGAGAATTATATTACTACGAAAGTTTGTTTGATGCTGAAATGGAGTATTTACATTAACAATTTTAAGGCTTTGTCTAGGACAGATCAGATACGAGCACAATGGTAATTATTTTACTTAAAAAGATTGAAAAAATATAAATCACTATATTGTTTTAATGGAGAAAATATGTAACTTTTTAGTTTAGTATGTTTATATTTCTATTAATATATCTAATTCAAAGAATATTGAATTAATTTTATGACGGATATATGAGAATAAATGCATCAATTTCAAAATATGGTGAACCAAAATGCATCTATAGCTTCTTTTTGATATTATGAGAATTCGGTGGGTCAATAATTCAGACCTTTATATACCTAAATCCAGTGTTAAAAAGACTTGTGTCTAAATTCATAACTATTATTAGATGTTATAATTAGGCGCCAGTTAACGGTGCCGTTAAATGTACTGGTTTAACCAAATCAGCTACATCGACCCAACATCTTGCAATTTTATCTAATGAATAAATAGAATTAAGAATTGCAATAGTTGATTGAGTATTATTTCTTGATTCCATGTTTGCAGATAATTCCTTTATGGAATTCATAATCTCATTAAATTTGTTATATATCTTAACAATTTCAATGTATTCTGTTCTATTCTTATTGACAAACGCAGAAACAGATTTTTCTTGCATTTTTTCAATCAACAATCCTGCATCAGTAATTTCATTAACTAGTCGTATGTGAGAAATCTGAGGTATTGCTAATGCAAAATCTGTAATATAATCACCTGCGCTTTCAAGATGATTAGCTGCAATTCTGTAATCCAGAATATCAATATTACTTAAGTTAAGCTTATGAGCTAATCTTTGATTTAACATTGCACTTCGTATCAACCTTACAAGTAAAAAGTATTGTCGATCAACTTCATCATCCCTATGTATGATTAATTTTTCCATGTTATTTTCTTTAACTCGAAGTCCAGCCATAATATCTCTACACATTCCTGCGACTATCGAGTTCATTCTTCTTAGAATTTTTGCCGCGTCTAGGGTGGTGGCATCCAGTAAGAATTGCGAAGTAATATTAGATCCATCTTCATCGACAATTTCCAAACCGACAAGCTTTCGCATTGCATATTTTATAGTGTCGCGATCCTCAAATTTTATAGAGGATATTCCTCTAATGCGTATATAATCATATCCTAGTAGATATGCACCATAGATTTGATTTACAATACTATCCATTGACGTTGAATGATAAGGAATAGTTACCTCTTTCACCTCTCCACTAGCTATCTCCGGAGGAAATAAAGAGATGGAGCTATCATTATTGATCTCAATTGTTATAATGCTACCTTTCCTTAAATTATTATTTTTAATCCATTCACTGGGCAATGAGATTAATAAGCTACTGCCTATTTTCTGCAATCTTCGTGAATATTTGGTCATACAATAGTTTATACTTATTTATATTAATTAAACATTATTTTTATATTTTATCTGATCTTATATTTTATATAGTGTCAGCGATCACAACGCCTATCACACTCGCAAAAGCATTTAGTCCTGGACACATTACTGGCTTAATTGGTCAATTAGTAACACAAAATAATAGCAATGATTATCTCTACTTTGGTTCTATAGGTGCCGGTTTTTCAATTGACTGTGGAATAAAAACAATCGTCGAGGTGTATAATGATAAGACAACAAGTTATCAAATTTCAATAAATGGTATTGAGGTAGAAGACGCAGAAGTTTCACGTTGGGTTATAGAAAGATACCTTAGACTTATAGATCAGCCTTATCACATTAACATCAAACATCAAATTGGAATTCCTGTAGGTTTTGGATTAGGTTCTAGTGGAGCAGCAGCACTGAGTCTCTCATATGCTCTTAATGATGCACTTAATATAGGCCTCACCAAAAAACAGGCAGCACAGATTGCACATCATGCCGAGATTGTTTGTAATACAGGCTTGGGAACTGTGATTGCTGAATTCTTTGGAGGATTTGAAATGCGAACTAGCATTGGTGCTCCTGGTATTGGTACCATTAAAAAGCTAAAACTTGAAGATCATAAAGCTATAATTTTGTGCATCTCTCCAATTTCTACGAAGTCATTCCTTGGCAAACATAGCGAACTGATGAGTAGATTAGGCGAAAAAATGCTAGATAAGTTAAAAGTATCTGAAAGTATTGATGACTTTCTAAACTTGTCTTATGAATTTGCAAGTAATCTTGACTTAACTAAAGGTAAGTGCAAAGAACCGATCGAATGTCTAAAGTCTCACGGATTTAATTGCGGAGTAGCATTATTTGGAGAAACAGTATTCACAATAGTCCCCTCTGCACAAACAAAAAAGGCAAAAGAATGTCTTGATGTTTTTAAAGGTAATTTAATTATATGTAATATCGATAATATTGGAGCAAGAGTGCTTTAACTAAATTATGGACATTAATATTCCATCAAATCATCCACGAGCAAAATCTCTTTATGTAAGAGAATTACTTGTTCGTGGTTTTAAAAATGGACTAGTTGCCCCTGAGGGATTAATCGCACAAGGAAGAGGGGAATCTTTTGACTATCTTTTGGGTGAGAAAACGAGCAAAGTTGCTCAGATTTCCGCAAGGGCCGCCTCCTCCGCACTTTTACTTGCAAAATGTCCAGTACTTTCTGTTAATGGTAACGTTGCAGCACTATGTTCAAATGAAATTGTAGACTTAAGTAATATTGTCAATGCACCCATAGAAGTCAATCTTTTTTATAGAAACAATAATAGAGAACGAGCAATTGAAAAGCAATTAAAAGAGAGTGGTGCAAAGATTGTTCTTGGAGTAGGTTCAAGGGCTTCTGCAATTATACCTGAATTACAAAGTGAACGAAGACGTGTAGACCCAAATGGGCTGTATAAGGCTGATACTGTTCTTATTCCTTTAGAAGATGGTGATCGGGCCAAAGCCTTTGTAAATATGGGAAAAACAGTAATTGCAATTGATCTTAATCCTTTATCAAGGACGGCAAGATCTGCACAGATTACGATCGTAGATAATATAATCAGAGCCATTCCAAGAATGATTGCTGCTGCTAAACAGCTAATGGATAAGAATAACAAACATCTAATGGAAAGACTCGTAAAAGAATTTGATAACAGAGAAAACCTTTTAGAATCTCTGAGACTTATTCAAGGTGGTATAGGTGCAAGGCCAAGAAGATATTAATAACCATGCTATGATTAATACAAAAAAAATAAACGTGAATGATATTCTATTGATGAAGCAGGAAAAAAGGAAAATTTCTGTCCTAACTGCATATGATTATCATACCGCCTTACTTTGTGATAAAGCAGGTGTTGATATCTTACTTGTTGGTGACAGTGCAGGAATGGTGATGCTAGGTTATCCAAATACAATTCCCGTAAATATGGAAGAAATGCTATTGTTCTCTAGATCAGTATCTAGAGGAACTAAGAGAGCCATGATCGTAGGTGATATGCCATTTGGGTCATATCAATCTAATGTACAGGAAGGGGTAGAAAATGCCATCCATTTTATCAAGGCTGGTTGTGATGCCGTAAAACTTGAGGGCGGAATTGAAGTAATTGATACTATCAAAGCTATAATCAATGCAGGTATACCTGTTATGGGCCATATCGGTTTAAAACCTCAGACTTCCATTCTTTGGAGTGGATATCGATTACAAGCAAAAACAAAAGATTCAGCATTAAAACTAATTTCTGATGCAAAAGCCCTAGTACAGACAGGTGTATTTAGTATAGTGCTAGAGATGGTCGCAAGTGAGGTAGCAGAGCTTATTTCAAAAAACATTTCTGTTCCTACTATTGGAATAGGCTCTGGTTCTAGTTGTGATGGTCAGGTGCTCGTCTTGCATGATCTACTTGGGATTTACGAGGATATCAAACCTAAATTTGTAAAGCGCTATGCAGAATTAGCTAAATTAATTTTCGAGGCTATATTACAATATAATAATGATGTTAGATACGGTAGATTTCCAGAAGAACAAAATGCATTTCATATGAGTCAAGATGAGATAAAAGAATTATATACAGCGTTAGAAAATGGATTCTGAAAAAAAGATAAAACGATGGATACATCCATCAAAAGATATACTATCTTCAGAAAACAGTAAGCTATCTGAAAAGAAGATAGTTCTATGTATAACTGGTAGTGTGGCTGCTTATAGAGCAATAGATCTAGCACGAATGCTTATGCGACATGGTGCTGACGTTTATTCTGTTATGTCACATATGGCAGAATCGACATTGCTTTCTTCAGATATGATGAAATGGGCAACGGGTAATAACGTAGTTACAAAGTTAACTGGAAATCTTGAACACATATTTCTAGCAGACTATAATATGTCAGATATGATTATCGTGTATCCTTGTACTGCCAATACAATATCAAAAATCGCAAATGGAATTGATGATACGCCAGTTACATCTGTTTTAAGTGTAGCTCTGGGATCAAAGATTCCAATAATAATTGCACCTGCAATGCATGAGTCAATGTTTAACAATTATTTTGTAAAAGAAAATATTCAAAGATTGAAAGCACAAGGAATAGAAATTTTAGATCCTTCGATCTCTGAAGGGAAGGCCAAAATCGTACAGCCTGAACAAGTTGTAGATTTAGTTTTGTATAAATTTAGAGCATTGGGTGTGTCTCCATTATTTGGCAAGAGGATATTAGTTACTGCTGGGAGTACTGTTGAGTACATAGATCCAGTGCGCATAATTACAAACTTGAGCTCTGGTAAAATGGGAAATGCTATTGCTGAAGAAGCAAAAAAAATGGGTGCAACTGTTAGCCTTATTTACGGTAATGGCTCGTATCAGCCTGAGTCTTCAGATCTTTGTACTATGAGAATAAATACTACTAAAGAAATGCATGACGCAGTGATTTCAGAATTATCTTCAAAGCATTATGATATTGTTATACTATCTGCCGCAGTGACTGATTTAATGCCAGAAAAGAAATTCCCAAAAAAAATTGATTCTCGAAAAAGTAAATTATTGCTGCCTCTTGTTCCAACTAGAAAAATTATAGATGAGGTCAAATATGTAGATAAAAATATATTTCTGGTTGCATTTAAGGCAAATCATAATGTCTCAAATTCACGTCTGATCGAAAATGCTTATAATAAATTAACAGAGTGTAATGGTGATTTAATTGTTGCAAATGACGTTAATAGAAAAAATTGTGAAATAGGTTCGGATCATAATGAAGTCTTTATAATAGATAGACAAAAAAAGGTCATTCATTTGCCATTACAAAGCAAAAAAAATATCGCCGGAAAGATACTCAGTATTGTTGCGCAATCTATTGACAAACATAGAAAAGATAAAAATACTAGATAAGTGCAGATACATATTATTATTATAATTGTCTTCCAATTTTAAGTATCTTCGTATATGTGATGACTGACCTCATTTAATCGAGTATGATTAGATCTTTAGTAAATTTGTTAAAGTTACTTGCTTTTTTATCCTTATTGACTAGGACACTGTCCTCAATTCTTACTCCCATTTTGTCCTCCAGGTATATACCAGGTTCAATAGTAACTGTCATGTTTGTCCTCACCATTTCTTGATTTTTTATTCGTAGCCAGGGTGGTTCATGAACATCCAGGCCAATTCCATGTCCTGTCGAGTGTATAAAATGCTCACTGTAACCTTCTTTTTTAATCACGTCTCTACATGCTAAGTCTATTTGTTCACAAGTGCTACTATCTCTTATCGCATCTAGTCCTTCTTGTTGAGATAGTCTTACAATGTGATAAATTTTTTTTTCCTCCGAAGTTATAGGAGCTAGAGCAAACGTTCTGGTTGCGTCGGCGATGTAGCCTTCATATCTTAAAGTAAGATCAACAATAATCATATCACCTTTCATAAATTTGCGGTCAGAGATGTCTGAATGTGGCATTGCTGCATTTGGTCCCCCAGCAATTATTAATGGATTTAAGGTTGATTTATAAGATGGAGAAGTTGCGCCCATCTTCATGGCTTCAAAAATCAATTTTGCTTGTAAGTCACGTTCTGACAATCCAACTTTAATTTCTTCTGTGCAAACTTGAAATAGGATGTCTATAATTTCAGCAGCATTTGCAATGGTCTTTATTTCATATTTATCTTTAATACTTCTGAAGTGAAAGAAAGGTTCAGAGTTAATAATAAATGATTTTTTACCTGTTTTATCTTGGATATATTCTATAGTGGCAAAATCATTGCAGTCTGAACATGTTGTCTTTCCTTTAATTTCCGAGACTAAAGTTGAAATTAAACTACTTCCTCTTTCTGACGAAATAATTTCACATTCCTTGGAAATTTGTAGAGCTCGAGTTGCTTCCAATTTGGGCGCAATTAGTTTAGCTGAATTATCAGCAAAAATGGCAATTGCCTCTCCCCAAAATCCGGTAAGGTAAAATACATTTTCGGGTTGAAAGACTGCAATAGCATTACAACCGATCTTTTTAGTGTGATTCAAAAGATTTGAACGGCGCTCTATTAGCATTAGAAAAAATAGACAGATATCACAGTTTTATCATCTTTACTAATTGCTATTTAGTTAAAATATAGGATATGCTTGATTATTGAAATAACATGGAATATTTAGTTATGCTACCCGGTCCGACAAATGTGTCAACTAGAGTAATGAACGCAATGCTCACTCCAATCATAAATCATCGAAGTGACGATTTCCGTCTTTTATATAGAGAGATCATCGAAAAGACACAACAAGTATTCCAAACAAAGAATGACATTGTTTTACTGACAACATCTGGAACCGGTGCAGTAGAAGCATCAGTTGTTAATATAATAAGAAAAGGAGATAAGGTAATTATACCTGTTAATGGCGAGTTCGGTACTAGACTTGCTGATTTGATTGATAGCTGGGGAGGAAAAGCTATAAGAATCAATGCTGGATTTGGAGAAAACCCTCCATTTGAAAAAATTGAAGAAGCACTTGATCAAAATAAGGACGTCAAAGCGATATATGCAGTATACAACGAGACATCCACAGGAACTACACTTCGGTATATGGACAAAATAGGCGCTCTGTGTGTCAGGAATGATGTTCTTTTTATTGCAGACGCTGTTTCGATACTTGGTGGTGATGATTTGCCAGTAGATGACTGGAATGTGGATGTCTGTGTGACTGCCTCACAAAAGGCACTGGCTGCTCCCCCGGGAGTTTCACCAATATCCATCAGTAGTAAAGCAAAAAAATATATGCAGTCTAATCCACCACCTGTTCAATATTTAAATTTAAAACGATACTTCAAGTATTATGAGGAGCATTTCGAGACACCATTTACACCAGCACTTCCTCTCTTCTATGCATTCAATGAAGCACTTGATATAGTCTTGGAGGAGAATTTGGATAAAAGAATAAAACGTCATAAAGTATGCGCAGATGCATTCTATTCTGGTTTGAGTGCAATGGGTCTTACACCATTTGCAAAGCCCGATGCGCGAAGTAATGTGGT
>JAICSL010000280.1 GCA_025936955.1 Nitrososphaeraceae archaeon | reverse complement strand
ATTGTCTTATACTACCTCTGTACCAATCAACATCCACACTACAAATAGTCATCTTTGTTCCCAAATCTGTTTGGATCCATGAACCTTTACCCTGCTTAGACCATCGTGTATTGAGGTTATTGTCTATTGCATTTGATGGAGGGTATCCTGAATCACTACCGCTTGCTGAAATTTTACTTATGGGAAGCTTTTGACAGCTAGTACTAGCTGTACTTGCAGTAGTCATTGATGGTGAACTAGAACTCAAAGGAAGGATCATTGGCGAGGGATCATCAATTCTTGCATTAGCAGAATATTGTTCTTGCATTGGAGAGAGTTGGTTTAGTGTTATCAGCGATAACAATAGCAAAGAAATAGTAAGTATAGAACCTGGAGTTTTAGTTACTATTTTTCTGCCATTGTTAGCACTCTTTGGAGACTTTTCGAGGGACATTTCCATTGAAAACGGAAGTAAACTAAGTATTTACACGGATTGGCTATCTTTACTAATACTAGTCATTTAGTATTTGATTGGGTGATTTGTACTTATAATAGGTAACAATTCCTTGATTTGGTTAATTGTACTAATATTAGTCCATAATCATATCATTGGGTTAATTATACTAATTCTACTCCATAGATGGAGATTTTACTATCTATTTGGGAGAATAAACGTTGATAAGCCTTTGAATAGTATTGATTTCCATTCTTCTATTAATCCGAAAGATAACTACGAATATCCATTATATTGGTAAGATAATTACAAACAACCTACAAAGTATTATCTCGAGAATGATTTGTCCAATATTAGTAAGTATATCCTGTTTTCTTCTACATAGGATGAATAATTTTTACTTGTGGTTATCTTGTTTTTTAAGATCTTATAATTAATTCAAAAGTATCCGTGTTCTGTATCGTCATCGTTATGTTTGAACGTAATAATCTACTAGAATGATCTGAATTATCATAACTGAGAGTCGGTTAAATATATCTATAATTCAAGACTGCATCTCCATCTATCTGCCGATCCTGTTCGATTCCATTATCATGGCACATTGGAGGATGCAAAAAATAAAAAGTATTAACAATTACCGATGCAATATAGGTAGGTCATTTGTAATTAGACCTTATGATTTTTAGTGCTAAAAAATATAAATGTAATTCACATAAGGTTCGAAAGTTCCTATAACATTTTTGAAAGTATTCAAATTATAGATTACACAAGTAATATTATTCATAAATAAAGTACCTTTAGCATAGTCTTTACACAATTAATATAGGTTAACATATATCTTTTTACTAAAAAGAAGCATAAACCACTAATAATCGTTAGATAATACGAATCTCTCATTCAAATACTGGCTGTTAAGACAACAAATAGAGGAAGTTATAATACTCAAAAAAGGCATTTTATGTAAATTTGTTCGCGTCAAACGATCTACAGGAATATGAGCACTTGGTCAATGCTGATAATGAGAATTTGTTATTTTCAGTTACATTATGTTTTAGTCGATATTGACTTACATTCCAAGCTGACCAAAGTAATGATTCAATATTTCCAATATTTATGGTTCACATTATCAATATTATCGAATAATAACAGATAGATCTTATTTATCTTTAATTACAGACCGTTGCGTAGCTAGCTCATTATGAATAAACATGTTGCATTACGTGGACTCTTTGAGACGCATCTAACTGTGCGTGATCTGCAGCGTTCTATCACATTCTATAAAGACACCATAGGACTTCAGCTAGCTTATGAGGTATTGGAATGGAATGCTGCATTCTTCTGGATAGGCGATCATACTGCTAAATATTCGATGCTCGGATTATGGTCAGTCGGTACAGCGCCACTAGGTCTTAATCTGCACATTGCGTTTGAGGTGGCAGCAATTGACGATCTTTTAGATGCCCCAAAACGACGGAAAGAGGGCGGCATAGTTCCGCTATCTTTCTTTTGTGTTGAGTCATTGGAACCAAGTGTAATAGGATGGATGCCTACAGCTGCAGTTTACTTCCGAGACCCCGATGGTCATCTAATAGAATATCTGACGATGCTAGACGACAAGGAAAGAAGGCCTGACTTAGGTATTGTTAGTTGGTCTGATTGGGTTTCCAGCAAGAGGTAAACGAAATATACTACTAGTTATCATTTTTGACACTATAATATGATCAATATGAAAACCGGAGATAGCAATTTAGCCTAAAGAAAGATTTTTCTTTATGGTACCTCTTTATATAATTCAGGTCAAAACACTTCAATATTTAATTATCTCAATCAAAAGATAGATTTCAATCAATTCTAGAAGAGTTCATGTACATTCCAATCCCAACGATATTTAAGACTGAATGACTTTAGCAATTTGGAAAAAAGTATTAATAAAATATATCCAAAGTCTATGCATGATAAGATTACTAAGTATTTTGGTTATAGTAAAAATATGGAAGGATGTTTGATGGTCGGATATAGTAATAATATACATATCTCACTAATACTAACTGTAGTAATGCTTACTTTGATTACGGGACCAACGATAACATATTTATTCAATCCCTATAATGCTAAAGCAGCACAATTTAATGTTGATAAATCTCCGTTTAGAAAAGCACCTGAATTTAAGGATATTACTGGTTACATAAATACACCTGTTCCAATCAAACTAGAAGATCTAAAAGGAAAGGTGGTCCTTGTTCATTTTTGGACATATACATGTATTAACTGTATACACACTATACCTCAGCTAAATGAATGGTATCAAAAATACTCTAACAAAGGTCTAGTCATTCTAGGTGTTCAGACACCTGAATTTGATTTTGAGAAAAATATCGATAATGTAAAAGCAGCAGTACAGAATTTTAAAATAAAATATCCGATAATATTAGATAACAATGATGTAAATTGGAATGCATATGGCAATAATTATTGGCCCAGAGACTACCTAATTGATAACCAGGGATTAATACGCTATAACCAT
>JAICSL010000345.1 GCA_025936955.1 Nitrososphaeraceae archaeon | reverse complement strand
GTTACTGGATGTATTTCAGCCCATCCATCATGTTCTTTATCAAGAACGTATGAACCTGTTACATTCACATGACTACCAACTTCTGGTATATTGATATCTTGATGAAAGCCAGAGCATGCGGGTATAGCATCTGCTTGCGTTATTGAGTGCTGGCATATAGGTTCAACTACTAGATCTCCAATCTGTCCTTGTACATTTGCAGAGTTTATCAGGTTTGAGAATTGAGGATCTAGTCTTAATCTTATGTGAAAGTCTCCATCTGCCTCTGATTTTTTGCTCTCTATTTTTCCTAAAACTGATTTGCATGCATCAATTAATTGTAGTCTTTCTGGATGATATACGTGATTCCATAATGATTGATCACATTTTCCTATTGTTGATAGATTTGCTGATGGGGCAATATTGATTGGTGTTATAGCGGTAGTAGCCGTGTTTGGTGTAAATGGGTTAGTAGGTGAATTGGTTGAATTTGTAAAAGTATTGAGAGTTTCGATGTTTGGTTGTTGGTCATTGTTGAAGGGGGTATTTTTTGTGTTGTCTGTGCGTTTAAAAAGGCTATCCTGATTTGGAATATCATTACTACTACTACTACTACTGCTAGGAGTGGAGGAAGAAGTATGATGAGAAGATCCAGTTACACTTTCGCAGAATCCTCCTGGACTTCTATGGGTTCCATTTGGACATCGTGGTAGTTTTGTTGAAGATTTAACTACTGTTTCACAATCCCCACTAGGACTTTTGTGTGAACCATTTGGACATCTAGCATACGAGTTAAAGTCTATAGGATAAGTCCACATAGATGCCAACAAAGACAATGACAAAATAAAAGAAGTTGTAAGAATAACTGATCTATATCTATTACAATATGTCAATTAATTGGATTTGTCATCCATCATCATCTAAAAACCTTTCTTTAATAATCATCATTCATAATTGTGTTTGATAGAAAAACTAATGTTTTAATTTAGATGTATGAAACGATACAGATATCGAGTCAAAATAGTCAGTTCCTAAATGAATTATGATATTATTTCCATAACGTAAATAATAAGATACAATTTAACATTGTATAACCCGAGACACAAAATCTATAATAATTACCCAATAATATACTATGCTCAATTCCGTTAAATATAATAATTAAATATTGATTTGAAAAAAACGATTGTTTTTGTATTGATTCTATAGAAAGTAATTGTATCTAGATACATATCTAGATCTTTTGAAAATGTCTTGGCTTATATCTATATACAATGACCTCAAGGAAGACTTTGATTTGTTTTACATATTTACAAGATAATAAAGAAAGAAGGTTTGAGCAAAACATGATATAACAGATTTGGTCAAGAATCAACAAAGACTTAAGATCTTGATGATAGAGTCCAGCAATACTGCAAGTTTATTAATGGACAACAATTGCAAATGAAGCAATTAGGACAAACAATCCAAAGACTACAATCGAAGTCAGTTAGTTATGATGTAACTATAATATAAAATATGATGCCTCTTCTAACAAATACAAATAACAAAAAAATATTTGATCATATCATTATTTATCTCTTATTTCAGAAACAAGTCTTTCATTTCAAATAAAAAATTGAATCCTGGAAGAACAACAAGTTCTCTATGTATGAGCTTTATTTGTTACTGTGCATGTTTTTACTTCACCATCATTTTATTGAGCCATTACAATCATCTGAAAAAGTTGCTGAAAATCCCAAAGAACCTGAAGTAGTTGGTTCAGTTTCTGTAACAGCATACGGTCCAGGTGCTATTGAAACTCTAACTCCTGATTCTGATCTAGGAAAATCAGAAGGAGAAGAGTTATTGCCATTTACATGCATAGTAAAATCTGTCAATTGACATAATCTTGATATCTAATAGCGTCATTATGATATTATAGAACATTTAAAATCTGAAGTAAGTGTACCACGAGGAAATTTATTCTTCATTCTATCTCTTTCTATTTCAATAATTTGAAGGATGTATATTATATACAGCTGATGTAGATATTTTATGTTCTGTTAACTTTAAAGTAAAGATTAATTTCTATTTAATATAAAAAAAAGAAAATTAATTGTTATTCAATTAATTATGCATGGCAGTATAAAAAATAATTTCTACTGGCGATGTTATTATCTTATTTTGTTGCAGCTGCTGCTGCTGTTGTTGTTGGATTTTCAGATCCTGATGTCTGGTTTAATCTATCTTGAATTTCTACATTGGACATGTATGGCTCTGGAAATGCAACATTAGATCTAGATTGAG
>JAICSL010000325.1 GCA_025936955.1 Nitrososphaeraceae archaeon | reverse complement strand
TTCCATTCCAAAAAGCAAATCGACTGATGCCTTCAGACCTTTTGTTTCTGTCTCAACGCTAACGCTATGCCATTCGATGAAAATCCTTTGAAAGTAGTAGAGGATATAATTGAACTCGATGGAAAAATTGTTATACTCAGCTTATTATTAAAGAAATTTAATGTTATAAATCTAGATACGTGACAGTAGTGTTAAACGCTGCATTTATCCGTCAATGCCAGCATCGTGTGATAAAATTTGCATTTGACGAACAAAATAATTCTACTTCCTATAGAGAAGAAATAACACATATGACAAGGTTATTTTAGATTGCATTTGGGGAATTTTCTTATCTGTTGAGATTGCAAAAGAACTGAATAATTTCTCATCGCTATACAATTAATCATTTTGAAAGCGTTCGCGAATTATATGAAGTTCTTTGTATTGATTAACATAGTTGACTCTTATAAATATAAAAAGCAGAAAGAAAAGCATGTCACTCACATTACGATGGATTTATATAGCAACAATAAAAGTCCTTGAAATTCCAATATATGGGGATGAAAAAATCAGATTATGGAAAAAATCGGTCGATCTTTATGACTTAAGTATATAAATGACGATCAAAATAGTACAAGTCGAGTTAACCCCTTTTTTAATTCAAAGGCAACTCCTCCAATAGCCTAATTCTTTATCTATGTCTTGCTCCATATTGGAAAATAAAATCAATGTAATATATCACAAGAAAGTCTCAGGTTTCTATAAGACAGACTACAAAAAGAGACTTTATTTAGAAATTACCAAGATAGGATCTGATAATATTTTATTATTGCCTTCAATACTGTTCTTGGCATATTCCACTGGCTCCAGCAAACGGATAATTAGTGTATTATCTGTTGCAGATAAACTAGGGATATAATAGAAAAATGTTAAATGAGTAGAATACTTATGAGTTCATATTATTAGCATGATAAAAAAGTCAGGTATTCCCAATATGTTAGATACCATTGAGAATGTGCTGATATTACAAGGTGGAGGATCTTTAGGAGCCTTTGCATGTGGCGTTTTTAAAGCATTAGTAAAAAGCAAGATAAAAATCGATATAGTTGCAGGTACATCTATTGGTGGAGTAAATGCTACAATAATAGCGGGTAGCAAAGATGATCATCCTGAAGAGGCATTAGAACAGTTTTGGCTGGAATTGGGAGAAGGCAGTCCAAACTTCAATTTTCCTCCAGAATTGGTCCCTGATCCTACATCCCTTCTGGACTTCCCAACAACATCTGCTTTGCAAGCAAAATCAATATTGTCTTTCTATAATTCGGCAATTTATGGAAATAAAAATGTCTTTTTACCAAGGTGGTTGCCTAGATACTCACTTACAGATCCGCAGTATTTTACACCATACAAATGGACATATCTGTTTGATCACTCACCTCTCTTGGATACTTTAGAAAAGTACGTCAATTTTAACAAGCTACAACCAGATGGTAACTCAAACGCACGATTAATTATAACTGCAGTTAATATTCTGAATGCCGAACCATTAATATTCGATAGTTCCAAACAACAAATAACTCCCATGCATATACTAGGAGCAACCGGATATCCTACTTACTATTTTCAATGGGCAGAGGTGGAAAAAGGAATATATGCTTGGGATGGTAGTTTGCTAAGCAATACCCCATTAAGAGAGGTAATTGATGCTTCTCCAATAAATGATAAGCGAATCTTTTTGGTTGAAAACTATCCTAAGAACACTGATAAGCTACCGACGAGCTTACAGGAAGTGCAACATAGAGCAAGAGATATAATGTTCAGCGATAAAACGCTACATAATATACAAATGTCCAAAGCGATAACATACTACCTAAGGCTTATTGATGATCTTTATAATATGCTAGAACGCCATTTTAAATCTGAAAAAAAGGAGGAGCGAGCCAAATTCGAAAAGATGCGTGCAAAATATAAGAAAATAAAAGAGGAACATGGATCGGAAATTAAGAATGTATTTTATATTACTAGAGATGAACGATTTCCTTCTCTTTACGAGAATGCAGATTTTTCGTTGGATACAATAAAGAATTCTATAAGAGACGGAGAATCAAAGACCAATCAAATATTAAAGGATGTTAGAATGGATTGACCTACTTTATCTGATTCTTGATTGTCATAAAAAAGATGCTAATTGAACCGAATATGGTTAGGATAAACAAATACCCAAGATCATATGAAATGCTCCAGTTCTGGACCTTTTCTTTCTTACACTAGGTTCAGCTAGACGCAATAGAATATACAGAAAAGAAACTTTGATCAGGACTCATATTTTATTTCAAAATTTAAATATTGTCCAGGGTGGTGCACTATAATAATCCGCATCAATAGTAATGGTTTTGGATTTGGAGTTTAGGAATGCCACATTTCTACATTATTATTCTTTAAATAGAAGAACGTGATCTCAAGATGAATCGTTCTACTATATTTTTTCCATCTGATCTCAAATTGGATATCAATTTTCGAATAATTTATTCGCCCT
>JAICSL010000214.1 GCA_025936955.1 Nitrososphaeraceae archaeon | reverse complement strand
TTATTATCAGTGTTAGTCAGTGCATTATCATTCTATACAAGATCTCCTGTTCAGAGCAATACTGAAGCAGAATTGCAGCTCAATGAAAGGTTAAACGGTGCGGTTGATGCATGTTTGAGCTCTTTACCAAACGGAACATCAGAATGTGATGCCCTATTAAAAATCAAAACAGAAGAGATTTGTAAAAATATTAATAAGTTGGATGTATGCCATGATGGCAAAGTAACCCAATACTATAGTATTAGAAATGAAACAAAAGGTATGACGAAGAAAAGTCAACTAGGATAAACGTCAAGGCTAAAATTCAGGACAAAATTAAAGATTTAGAGAACGAGACTGAATTATGTGTTCAGGTTTTAGAAAAATATAGTATAATGTTTTATTTCTTGTATACTATTTCATTTAAAAGATGTTTATGATAGAGTATTTGATTTTCTTTTCTAACTGAGAAAATTCTACTTGATGGTATAACCTCAAAATTCTCAGATATTTTTACAAACTCTGATAGGGGTACCTCGATAAGGGAATGAAAGTCACGATAGATAACTAAATATAGATCAGGATTGTCGGCATATAGTGCCTTGCTAAAAATTTCTTCGAGTTTACCTTTCTTTGTCAAATTTAAAGTTCATCAATCCACCTGCGTCTACTATCTTTGCTATCAATTCAGGAAATGGCTTCATAAAATAAACCTCATTCTTCGTCAGATTAGTAATTTTGTTATGTTCAAGATCAACCTCGAGTTCATCTTTATCAGAAATTTTATTCATCGTAGATTCTTCAATTTCTATAGGAAGTAAATAACCCCCATCAATAGCATTTCTGTAAAAGATCCTTGCAAAAGAAGGTGCCAAAATTGCTTTTATACCACAAACCGAAAGTGCAATAGGCGCGTGTTCTCTACTTGAGCCACAGCCAAAGTTGCTTCCTGCCAACAAAAGATCACCGGGAGAAACTTTTTTTGGAAAATCTGGATCTATTCCTTCCATAGCATGTTTTGCCAATTCCTTGTGTTCATGAATTTTAAGATATGGACCAGGGATGATAACATCAGTATCAATATTTGGCTTTTCATATTTATGAGCCCTTCCCTTCAAATTCAATTCATATATCCCTTGGATCGGTAATCTTGCCTGTTATAGCAGATGCTGCAACAACGAGCGGCGACGCAAGATATGTTTTAGATTCAACATGACCCATTCTGCCTGGGAAATTTCTATTTGTAGTACTAATGCATATTTCATTCTTGCCCAAAACACCCATGTGAGCTCCACAGCAGGCACCACAGGTAGGAGGACCAACTACAGCCCCGGCTTTAGTAAATATATCAATAAGACCTTCTTTTAAAGCTTTTATATAAATCGATTGTGCCGCTGGTAAAATTTCTGTTCGTATCTTGACCTTCTTGCCTTTAAGCACTTTAGCAGATAATCGCAAATCTTCAAGTTTTGCACCTGTGCATGATCCTATATACGCTTTGTCTATTTCAATCTCTTGCAATTCTCTTACAGCAGAAATGTTTGCAGGAGAGAAAGGTTTCGCAACTACTGGTTCTATTTTATCAATCTCATAGCTAAATATTTCAGAATATTCAGCATCAACGTCACCAACTGTGTGAGTATATTCAGCATTAGTTCTCTCACGCATATATAAATCAGTTATGGCATCAGGCTCAATAATTCCGTTCTTCGCTCCGGCTTCTGTAGTCATATTTGTAAGCGTTAGACGTTCCTCCATTTCAAGGTGCTCTATTACATCACCAGAGAATTGCATAGTTTTATAATTTGCACCATCGGTGCCAATATCACCAATAATCGTCAGTATGATGTCTTTAGCCATGACATAGTCTGGTTTTTTCCCGTTTAGTCTGAACATCAATGTCTCTGGTACTTTGAACCATGTTTGTCCGGTCATCAACACATATGCAATATCTGTATGACCAAGCCCAGCTGCAAATGCACCTATTGCACCAGTTGTATTTGTATGTGAATCTCCGCCAACATAAACTTCACCTGGAAGTACCATTGCTTCCTCATGTGACAAGGTATGACATATGCCGTATTGCCCTAAGCCATATTTAAAATGCTTTCTTATACCATATTTCTTTGACCACTTAGAAAGGGTTATTATATTTTCTGCTGAAATTCTATCTGCAGCTGGAACAAAATGATCTTCGGTTATCCACACCTTGTCAGGATCCCATATATGCTCTAGTTTTATACCCTTTTTTTCTAGCTCATCAAATACTTTAATAACTCCAGGTCCAGAAACGTCGTGCATCATTACTTTGTCTACTTTTGCAAACACTACATCATCTGGAGATAACTTTGATTTGCCTGATGCCCTTGCAAGTAATTTCTCAGTAATTGTCATCGTCAAGACACATATTCACTATACAAATAATTCCATTCTAAAGAATGGATTAAAAACTTTTGCATATAGGAAATCCTCAATAGTGGGAAATACTTATCAAGGTCTAATTGAAAGTTCTGCCGATATCAACCACAGTAGAAAAAGACAAATTCTCTCTCTTTGAGAATCTAAAGTCCTCTGATTTTAAGTACAAAGAAAATGACATTCTGGCAATCTCAAGCAAATATGTTGCTATAAGTGAAGGGTCTGTTATCAATTTAAGTAAAGTAAAGGTTGGTAAAGAGGCGAATATTCTTGCTTCTCAATATCATATGGACGCAAAACTTGCAGAGATTACATTAAGAGAGTCAGATTATATTTTCAAAGGTGTACCAGGCTTTTTACTTGCGGTCAGTAACGGCATGCTAGCTCCTAATGCAGGAATTGATAAATCAAACATTCCTCCCGGGTTTGTAGTATTATATCCTCGTGATCCCTTTAGATCTGCAGAAACATTGAGAGTGAAATTCCTTATTGAGTATGGTATAAGGATTGGTGTTCTTATTACGGATAGTAGACTAATGCCTACACGAATTGGTACTGTTGGCATAGCAATAGCCTGTTCTGGTTTTGAACCAGTGGAGGATCAAAGAGGCAAAAAAGATTTGTTTGGAAAGGTTCTAAGAGTTACACTTAAGGCAATTGCAGACAGTCTTGCAACTATGGCAGTGGCAGCTATGGGTGAAAGCGACGAGTCAACGCCTGCTGCCATTATAAGAGATACTGGTATAAGTGCAACAAACAGAAAGCTTTCTTGGCATGATATGGCGATAGACACAGAACAAGACATCTATATAGGAGGATCAAAAAGTTTAAAGTGTTTTCCTCAAAAGGTCAGATATAATGACAGAGCGTTTTAATACCCATGATATAAAAATGGTGCCATAATGATGTCCGAATTTCTTACCAGGTATCCTAGACACATTAGTGTGGTGAAAGGATTACAAGACTTTATACTACGTGAGGAAATTGAGCTTGATCATTTGAGTTTAATGGTAAAAATAAAGAAAGACGAAATAATTAGTACATTAATTTCAGAAGGCTTCAGGAGAGTCAAATTAGAGAATAAAAAACCAACTCAGATAGGAAATGGTTTCACAAAAAAGCTTAGTAAACCATGGGAAATACATGTAAGACTTTTAGATATACAGCATGGTTTTATTGCTATTCAAGCTGAAGTAGAAATCTCCCGAAGATACATACAACATATTCAATCCGTCAGAGTACCAGTAATATACGAAATTGAATCTATACTTAAAAGACACAGTATAGAGTACAAAATATGGAATGCAAAACTGAGAGATTATATTGCAAGTATTATTGACAATCACCACATAAAGCTCAATGCTCCAAAATTACCTGTTATGCCTTGGACACCCATGATATGTTTTGGAATAACTATAGCAACACTCAATGCATTAAAGTTTCTAGGAGTGCTCCGGTAGATATA